>JBEIDM010000014.1:0-14042 GCA_040383445.1 Candidatus Methylopumilus sp.
AGCAACGCAATCAACGTAGTACATGGCTTTGCCATCGACCACTTGTTTTACTAAACCATGAACATCGGTTTCAAAACCAGGGAAGCGTTCATTAAACTCTCTTGCAAACTTCAAGTAGTTTACGATAATTGCATTGAACTGTTCGCCGGGAATTAATAACGGAATGCCAGGTGGGTAAGGTGTGAGCAATACCGCAGTAATACGTCCTTCAAGCTCATCGATTAATACACGATCAATTTCGCGATGCGCCATTTTTGCAAATGCATCAGTCGGCTTCATAGCCGGAACCATGTTGGATAGATACATTTCTGTCGTTAAGCGAGCAACGTCATTCTTTTTGTAAATTTCATGAATTTGAGTACATAAGTCTTTTAACCCAGTCATCTCGTAACGTGGATATTTAACTGCAAACTCTGGAAGTACCTTCCAAAGTGGCTGGTTCTTATCGTAATCATCTTTGAACTGCTGAAGTGCAGCTACCATCGTGTTCCAGCGGCCTTTGGTGATGCCGATGGTAAACATAATGAAGAATGAATAAAGACCTGTTTTTTCAACAATGACGCCATGCTCTGAAAGGTATTTGGTCACAATCGCTGCTGGAATACCAAACTCATCAGAGAAGTCGCCGTCAACGTCCAAGCCCGGGGTAATAATCGTCGCTTTAATTGGATCTAGCATGTTGAAGCCTTCGGCTAAATTACCGAATCCATGCCAGCGTTCATTTGCTTTTAACATCCAAGCTTCGCGCTCTTCAATTCCTTCTTCAGATAGGTCGTTAGGTCCCCAAACTTTAAACCACCAATCAGCACCCCATTCTTCGTCCACCTTGCGCATTGCACGGCGGAAGTCGAGCGCTTCCATAATTGATTCTTCGACAAGCACTGTGCCGCCAGGTGCTTCCATCATAGCTGCAGCAACGTCACAGCTTGCAATAATTGAATACTGAGGGCTTGTTGATGTGTGCATTAAGTATGCTTCATTAAACACATCGCGGTCTAATTGAATGTTTTCTGCATCTTCGACCAAAATCTGTGAGGCTTGGCTCAATCCAGCAAGTAGCTTATGGGTGGATTGCGTTGAAAATATCATCGACTCTTTACAACGTGGACGATCAGCACCTATTGCATGGTAGTCGCCATAGAAATCATGGAATGTTGCATGTGGAAGCCAAGCTTCATCGAAATGAAGTGTATCAATCTTGCCATCCAGCATTTCTTTGATTTCTTCAACGTTATAAAGCACACCATCATAAGTAGATTGAGTAATCGTGAGTACGCGTGGTTTTGCGTTTTTATCAGTTGCGAAAGGATTCGCCTCGATCTTTTTCTTGATGTTTTCCCATTCGAATTCCGCTTTCGGAATTGGGCCGATAATGCCGAAATGATTGCGTGTTGGCATCAAAAACACTGGAATAGCACCAGTCATAATGATTGAATGCAACACGGATTTATGACAATTACGATCGACAACAACAATATCGCCTGGTGCGACTGTTGAGTTCCAAACAATCTTGTTTGACGTTGATGTGCCATTGGTTACGAAATATAAATGATCACAATTGTAAATGCGTGCTGCGTTTCTTTCTGAAGCAGCGACAGGGCCAGTATGGTCAAGTAGTTGACCAAGTTCATCTACGGCGTTACAAACGTCAGCGCGAAGCATGTTTTCACCAAAGAATTGGTGAAACATTTGGCCAACTGGTGATTTTAAGAATGCTACGCCACCTGAGTGACCTGGGCAGTGCCATGAGTAAGAGCCATCAGCTGCATAATGCGTCAGTGCTTTAAAGAATGGTGGTGGAAGGCTGTCCAAGTAAGCTTTTGCTTCACGAATGATTAAACGAGCCACAAACTCCGGCGTGTCTTCATTCATATGGATGAAACCGTGTAGTTCACGCAAAACATCATTTGGAATATGACGTGAAGTCCGTGTTTCACCGTGTAAGAAAATAGGAATTTCTTCGTTGCGATAACGAATTTCGTTTACAAAAGTACGAAGTTGCTCAATGGCTTCCGGCTTTTCTTCTACGATTTCTTCATCGTCAATCGATAAAATAAAGGCTGATGCACGACTTTGTTGTTGTGCAAATGAAGTGAGGTCACCGTAGCTGGTGACGCCCAATACTTCAAAGCCTTCTTCTTCAATCGCTTTTGCAAGTACTCGAATACCAAGACCCGATGAGTTTTCAGAGCGAAAATCTTCGTCGATGATAACAATTGGAAATCTGAATTTCATTGAGTAACCTTATTCTGATGCCTAGATTTTAGGCAATGTCACGCCGACTTGGCCTTGATACTTACCGCCACGGTCTTTGTAACTTGTTTCACAAATGTCATCTTCGTCTGCTTCAAAGAACAGTACTTGCGCACAGCCTTCATTAGCATAAATTTTTGCTGGAAGCGGAGTGGTGTTACTAAATTCTAGCGTTACATAACCTTCCCACTCTGGCTCGAAAGGTGTGACGTTAACGATAATGCCGCAACGAGCATAAGTTGATTTGCCTAGACAAACAGTTAGAACATTACGTGGAATACGGAAATATTCAACCGTGCGCGCTAAAGCAAAGGAGTTTGGAGGAATAATACAGTAATCCGCATTGACCTCCACAAACGAATTTGGATCGAAGTTCTTTGGATCAACGATTGTGCTATTGAGGTTGGTAAAAAGCTTAAATTCTTTTGAGCAACGGATGTCGTAACCGTAGCTAGAAGTGCCGTAAGAAACAAGACGTTCGCCAGCAGCATTTGTTTTGACTTGCTTAGGCTCAAATGGCTCAATCATTCCATGTTGCTCAGCCATGCGACGTATCCATTTATCCGATTTTATGCTCATCTTTTACTCAACTATTCAAATTAAAGAAATCAAATTTAATAAAATTAAAATGCCTACGCATTATGCCATTTTACTGACAAAAATCACGTAGGCAATTTAATGTTTTTTAGGCGAAATTCTAAGCGTACCAGGCTTAGTTTTTGTCGCCACCTAATTCAATGCTATAGCGCCAGAATTGATCTTCCGCTTCAAAGATTACGCTAGACTCTTTTGGATCGCGATCTCCAGCAGGGTATTGATGTAATGGTGTTTTATCATTTGCCCAAGTTTTGACAATTGGGTCAACTAAACGCCATTGCGCTTCAACTTCATTGATGTGTAGATATTGTGAAGGATCACCTTCCATTAAATTCAACATCAAAGTTTCGTATGAATCAATTGACTCATCGCCTGTTTGTCGCTGAGGCGCGTCAACGCTCAATGTACGTGTTGCGATATCCAACCCTGGGATTTTTGATTCGACTTCAAATTTCACACATTCACGTGGTTGAATGTTGATGATTAACCAGTTTTGATGTTGTCCATCATTTAGTTGCATTGGTGATTTTTTAAAGCGAATTGAAATCGCTGTATTTCCTTCGTGAAGACGCTTAGCAGTGCGCACATAGAAAGGCACGCCTTTCCAGCGAGGGTTGTCGATGAAAAGCTTAACTGCTGCGTAAGTTTCGGTGTTGCTTGAATCTACGCCGTCACGATTCAACTCTTCCAAGTAGCCAGGTACTTTTTCTGCATGACCATCGCCAGCTTGTACGCGACCAGCTGAATATTGTGCACGGAAAGCTTGCTTATTCAAGTTGTTAACGTCAATTGGGCGAATGGACTGCAGTAATTTAATTTTTTCAGCACGTATGCTTTCTGGATTTAAATCCTTAGGTTTTTCCATTGCCACCAAAGCCAGTGTTTGCAATAGGTGACTTTGGAACATGTCTCGAAGCGCGCCAGTTGCATCATAGAACGTAGTTCTCTCGCCTACGCCTAATGTTTCATTGTTGGTGATTTGAATGTGATCAATATGTTCGCTATTCCATAGCGGCTCAAAAATTGCATTAGTGAAGCGCGTGAGCATAATGTTTTGAATGGCAGACTTACCTAAGTAGTGGTCGATACGGTAAATCTGACTTTCTTTAAGATGCTTGGTGAGCTCGGCCTGTAAGGCTTGTGCACTCGCTAAATCTGTACCAAAAGGTTTTTCAATGAGCACACGTCGCCAAAATTTACTTTCGTCCAATAATCCAACACCTGAGAGTTGGGCTACTACGGTTGCAAAATCAGTTGGGCGAACCGATAAGAAATAAGCAAGGTTTTGAGGGAAAGATTTCTCATCGCTCAAACGATCTTTCATTTTTTCAAATGCATTAGGATCGGTTGGTGGATTTGCATGGTAATGATTGCGCTTGATAAAACGCTCAAACACTTTCTGATCGTAACCATTTTTAAATTTTGCGTCCAACATTCCTTTGATATCCGCACGCCAAGCTTCTTCAGAAACTTCGCCACGACCAACAGACAAAATTTTCATGTCATCATCGAGTCTACCTGCTTCGTCTAGGTGAAATAAGCCTGGAATCAATTTAATACGGGCTAAGTTACCACTAGCGCCGAATAAAACCAGGGTGCAAGGATCAATTTTTTTGCTCATTACTTTAAACTTCCTGAAATTTTTTGATGTGGAAAAACGATTAATGTTTTAATTAATCCCCAACAGATTTAACGAAGTGGCCACCAAAGCCATTACGCATCATTGATAACAATTTATAGCTATAGCCAGTTGCATCTTGGCTTCTGAAGCGCGCTTGTAATGCAAGCGTCAAGACTGGAGCAGCAACACCTTGCTCAACTGATTCCATCACAGTCCAGCGACCTTCGCCGGAGTCTGCAACATACGGCGCAACTGCAGTTAAATCTTGATCTTCTTTTAAGGCATCTGCAGTTAAATCTAATAGCCAGCTTCTCACAACTGAGCCATGGCGCCATAATTCAGTAATTTGTGCCAAATCTAATTTGAATTCTTCTTTGCCTTTAATTAAATCTAAACCTTCAGCCATGGCTTGCATCATGCCGTATTCGATTCCGTTATGAATCATTTTGGTGAAGTGACCAGCACCAATAGGCCCAACATGTGCCCAACCTTTATCTTTAGATGGTGCAAGCGCGATTAAGATAGGTTCCATCGTTTTTGCTACATCAGCATTTGCGCCGACCATTAAACAATAGCCATTTTCCAAGCCCCAAATGCCGCCTGAAGTGCCTGCGTCCATGAAGCCGATACCTCGCTCTGCAAGCCATGCGCCCCGGCGTTGACTGTCTTTATAATTTGAGTTGCCACCATCAATAATGATATCGCCTTTTGAAAGCATAGGTGCTAGATCTTGAATTTGGATTTCGGTAGGTGCTCCGCTTGGAAGCATGAGCCAAATGATACGTTTTTCATCATTGCCACCAAGTTTTGAAACAGCATCAGGAACGCTAGTTGCTGCAGTCATACCTTCGTTTTTAACTAAGCTTGTTACTACTTCTACGCTTCTGTCGTAACCCACGACTTCAATTCCGCTTCGTAAAAGACGTGTGGTCATGTTGCCACCCATTTTGCCTAAACCAATCATTGCAATTTTCATTATTTTTTCCTTGATGAGGATGTGGAATGCCATCGTCCTTTTGGGTAAGATGACGGACTAAGATTTATTACTTGAATAAACCCCGCAATTATAACTTGAAGGCTTTGCATGATGCAAAATAGAAACCAAGAAAATACAAAGCAAATCAGCCGTTGGCACACTTTTCAAGCACAAGATGAAATTAATCATGCTACTTTGAATCGAATCCTTGCCGCCGCCAAACAAGCCATTGATGAGCGGGGTTCTTTTTCTATTGTTTTAGCTGGCGGATCAACCCCTAAAAACGTTTATGCTTTGTTAAAAGATGCTCAGGCAGACTGGGCTAAATGGCATGTTTTTCATAATGATGATCGTTGCTTGCCAGTGAATGACGTTGAACGTAATAGTTTAATGGCTAGAACTACTTGGTTAGATCATGTGGCTATTCCAGCCTATCAAATTCATGATATTCCTGCTGAGCTTGGTAATGTCGAAGGCGCAAAAGCTTATGCGAATACACTTGCTGGTGTGCCGATTTTTGACTTGGTTTTGTTGGGATTGGGGGAAGATGGACACACTGCAAGCTTGTTTCCAGGCCAGCTTGTCGATAATTCAGCAGATGCTGTGCCAGTATTTGATGCACCAAAGCCACCAGCCAATAGAATCACTGTCAGTCAGCAGCGTTTAAGTAATGCAAGAGAGGTGATTTTCTTGGTAACTGGTGCTGGTAAACAAGAAGCGGTGAATGATTGGCGAAATGGTGTATCAATTCCGGCGACTTTAATTACGCCGAAAAATGGTGTTGATGTTTATTGTTATGGCGTGAATATTTAAATCAAATAGATGTAATAAAAAAGCCCCGATCGGGGCTTTTTTATTAAGTGTTTTGAATGACGATGTTTGGGAATTTACTACTGTGATCAAGGGCTAGCTGAGATAACTTGGATGCAGTTGAACGAGCAATTTGTTTGTACGTATTAGCAATACTGCTGTTAGGCTCAGCGATCACAGTTGGTGTGCCCGTGTCGGATTGTTCACGAATGCTAATATCTAAAGGGAGTGAGCCCAATAAATCGACGTTGTAGTCTTTACACATGGCAGCGCCACCGCCTGCACCAAATATATGTTCTTCATGACCGCATTTTGAACAAATATGCGTACTCATGTTTTCAACGATACCTAAAATAGGAATGCCCACTTTCTCAAACATTTTTAAACCTTTGCGAGCATCTAACAATGCGATATCTTGTGGTGTTGTGACAATGATTGCACCTGTGACTGGTACTTTTTGGGCAAGTGTCAGTTGGATATCGCCTGTGCCAGGGGGTAAATCGATCACTAAGTAATCTAAATCTTTCCAGCGTGTGTCACGTAAAAGTTGCTCTAGCGCACCTGTGACCATGGGTCCGCGCCATACCATTGGTGTGTCTGTATCCACTAAAAAGCCGATAGACATGGCCTGAATGCCATGTGCCTGCATTGGCTCTATACTTTTTCCGTCAGTACTATCAGGGCGACCAGAAATGCCTAACATTTGTGGCTGGCTAGGGCCATAAATGTCTGCATCAAGTATGCCTACGGTAGCGCCTTCAGCAGCAAGTGCTAAGGCAATATTGACGGCTGTAGTGGATTTTCCAACGCCACCTTTTCCAGAAGCAATGGCAATAATATTTTTAACATTTGGTAAAAGTTGCACGCCTTTTTGGGCGCTGTGAGCAACGATACGACTTCCAATGTTGACAGTGATTTCTGAAATCCCTTGAATTGACTTTAATTGATTAGTGACTAAGCTTTTAATTTCATTAATGACACTGTTGGCTGGGTAGCCTAATACAATATCAACCGAAACATTCTGTCCCGTTATTTGAATATTCTTTGCTGATTTGCTACTGATAAAGTCTGCACCTGTATTTGGGTCGATAAGACTTTGTAGGGCATGTTGAACATCATTTTCTGAAATAGCCATCTGAAATTCCTTGAAATAATTCTTGAGTAAAACAATAAGGTAATTTTAACGCATGTGAAAGGGCTCGTCATTTGTTAAAATGCAGGTATTAATTAATTTTTAAATATAGATAGTATTTATGAGCCGTAAAATTCTGGTCACATCTGCATTGCCTTATGCGAATGGAAGTATCCATTTGGGGCATTTAGTTGAATATATTCAAACAGATATTTGGGTGCGCTTTCAAAAGATGCAGGGCAGTACTGTGCATTACGTTTGTGCGGATGACACTCATGGCACCCCTATTATGCTGCGTGCTGAGAAAGAGGGCATTACGCCAGAAGCGCTGATTGCTAAGGTACACAAAGAGCATTACGCGGATTTTACTGAATTCTTAGTTGATTTCGACAATTACTATTCAACGAACTCGCCTGAAAATAAAGAGCTTGCAAGTGGCATTTATAAATCACTTAAAGCAAACGGCAAGATTGCAACTAAGACGATTGAACAGTTTTATGATCCCGTTAAGAATATGTTCTTACCTGACCGATTTATTAAAGGCGAATGTCCTAAGTGTCATGCTAAAGATCAGTACGGTGACTCATGTGAAGTGTGCGGAGCGACTTACAATCCAACAGAGTTAATTAATCCATTCTCAGCAGTTTCTGGTGCAGCACCTGTTCGTAAAGAGACTGAACATTATTTCTTTAAGCTCTCAGAATGTAGCGATTTTTTACGAGCTTGGACACGCTCAGGTACCTTGCAGCAAGAAGCTGCCAATAAAATGAATGAATGGATAGGCGAGGCGGGCGAGAATAAGCTATCTGATTGGGATATTTCTCGCGATGCACCTTATTTCGGTTTTGAAATTCCTGACGCACCAGGCAAGTATTTCTACGTTTGGTTGGATGCGCCTATTGGTTATATGGCGAGCTTTAAAAATCTATGTGCTAAAAATGGTCTAGATTTTGACGAGTATTGGAAAGCGGATTCTAAAACAGAGCTTTATCATTTTATTGGTAAAGATATTTTGTATTTCCATGCTTTGTTCTGGCCTGCAACCCTTGAGTATTCCGGCTATCGTAAGCCAACCCAAGTGTTCTCTCATGGTTTCTTAACGGTCAATGGCGAGAAAATGTCTAAGTCTCGCGGCACTTTTATTACGGCACGTAGTTATTTAGACCACATTAAGAATCCAGAGTATTTACGTTATTACTATGCAGCTAAGTTGAACGGCAGTATGGAAGACATTGACTTGAATCTTGAAGATTTTGTTGCCCGCGTGAATAGTGATTTGGTGGGTAAATACATCAATATTGCTAGCCGTACAGCAGGATTCATTAATAAACGATTTGCTGGGAAATTAGTATCAGCTAAAAATCATGCTGTTGTAGATGCCATTAAATCAGCAGCACCGGAAATTGCAAAAGCTTATGAGGCTAGAGATTACAGCCGAGCATTGCGTGAAATTATGCGTTTGGCAGATTTGGCTAATGCTGATGTTGCTGAAGCTGCACCTTGGGTTGTGGCTAAGCAAGAAGGAGAAGCCTCACAAGCTAAATTGCATGCGGATTGTTCTAGTGCATTGGAAATGTTCCGTTTACTTACGCTATATTTGAAGCCGGCATTACCAGATTTGGCTACTAATATTGAAAAATTCTTAAATATTGTGCCATTAACATGGGCAAGCATTGACGACTCGTTCATCGATGGTCATACCATTAATGAATATAATCATTTAATTACTAGAATAGATTCGAAACATATCGAAGCCATGACTGAAGCCAATAAGGAAAGTTTACAACAAGCTGCTGCGCCGGCTGTTAATTCAACGCCAGCGGTATCTGAAAATGCAGGTGATTACATCTCAATTGATGATTTTACTAAGGTTGACTTACGTATAGCAAAGATCGTCAATGCTGAGCATGTAGACGGTGCTGAAAAGCTCTTGTGTTTGAGTTTGGATATTGGTGAAGAAAAACCACGTCAGGTCTTTGCTGGGATCAAGTCTGCATATGATCCGGCGACTTTGGTAGGACGATTAACGGTGATGGTCGCTAATCTTGCGCCACGTAAAATGAAGTTTGGGATGTCTGAAGGTATGGTGCTTGCTGCAAGCGATGAGCGTGGTGGACCATTCATCTTGTCTCCAGATGCTGGTGCTCAGGCCGGGATGAAAGTTAAGTAGACCTTAAGTCTAAAAAAGCCCGCAGATTGCGGGCTTTTTTATGGAGATTTAAGCCTTGTTATTTCTTTGGTTTTTTCATGGTTTTTGCGGCAGGGGCTGTTGTGGCGCCACCCGTGACTGTTAGCTCAGGTTTGAGTTTTTGCAGAGTTTTATCTCCAAAACCAGGGACGTTATTAAGCTCATCAACATTTTTAAAATTCCCGTTTTTCTTTCTGTATTCCACAATTGCTTGAGCTTCTGCTGGGCCAACCCCACTTAGTGATTCAAGTTGTTCCGCTATGGCGGTGTTGAGGTTAACTGCTGCAAAGGCATTGACGGCAAAACTAAAAAACACGACAGAGGCTAATATTACTTTTTTCATACTGCTCTCCTACGATGTTAATTAATGAAGTACCAATTTCGTATTGAATATACGAAATGAGATCATAATACCGTAGTAGTTTAAAAGTAAATATTTATTTAAAATCAATATATTAAATTAATTATATTTAATACTTTTGTTGATTTCCTCAAGTGCTTTTAATGGATTTTCGGCCTTGGTGATAGGGCGGCCAATGACGAGGTAATTAGAGCCCAACTTAATTGCATGCTCGGGTGTGACCGCACGAGATTGGTCATCTAAGCTCGCTTCGATAGGGCGGATGCCTGGGGTGACTAAACAAAAATCTGAACCATGTGTTTTTCTGAGCAATTCTGCTTCAGCGGCTGAGCAAACAACACCATCCAAGCCTGCCTGTTTCGTGAGCTGTGCTAGATTGAGAACTTGATCAGTTAAATCTCCAGCTACACCCACTTGATTGAGCATAGCTTGGTTCATGCTCGTCAATACAGTTACCGCGATAAGTAGTGGGTCGTGACCAGAGCGCGCAACTCCGTTCTTAGCTTCTTCCATCATTGCCAGTCCGCCAGAGGCGTGCACATTTAGCATCCATACGCCTAATCGACTTGCTGCTTCGCAGGCTTTTGAAACGGTTGTTGGAATATCGTGAAATTTTAGATCTAAAAATACACTGTGACCTTGCTTGATTAAAGCCTCTACTAATTGAGGACCTGCTGCGGTGAAAAGCTCTTTACCGACCTTCACTCGGCACAGTTTGGGATCAACTTGTTTGGTAAAGCCTAGTGCTTGTTTTGCTTCTGCAAAATCAAGTGCTACGACGATTTTAGGATCTACTATATTTTTGCTCATACGGCGGTTTCTTTTGGTTCTGGAGGTAAGGCTTCCCATGCGTTACATGCAGGACATTGCCAGTGGAAGTTACGAGCGCGAAAGCCGCATTGGTCACAGCAATATGCGTTACGATTCCCTATGGCATTGCGAATGGTTTGTTGAATTAATACGGTATCGCCATCACCCGCCGCTTGATTGCTTTGAGCACGAGCTTTAAGTAGATGATCTAAGGTTTGCAGGCTTGGTTTACGCTCTAAATCATTTAATGCCATTTGTGCGGCTGCTGGTGCCCCTTCATCGCTTAATGTATTTTCGAATAGAACACTTAATAAAGAAGGGAGTTTATGAGCTTTGAAATAGGCTTTGAGTAAATCCAGGCCTTCGCCAAAAGCGCCTATTGCTTTATAGCTGGCTAATATTTTAGGGGCAACCATTCCCAGATATTCAGAATGCTGCGTCTCGATTCTTTTCCAGAATGAAAGCGCCGCTTTGTGAGCATTGGTATTTGCCTCCATATCACCTAGCATGATGTTGGCACGTACACAGTTTTTGTTTGAATCCAAGGCCATTTCTAGCTCATGTCTTGCGGTATGAGCATCATTCTCCAATAATGATTTAACAGCCATTTCGCAGTAGAACTGAGCGATTTCTTTTCGGAAAGGTATACCAGAAATACGCTCTAGTTCAGTCGCAGATTTAATAGCTCTTTGCCATTCACGTTCTCGAATATAAATTTCTAATAAGGCTCTTAATGACGCTTGTTGATATCGACCATCATCCAAACTGCTGAAAAGTTCTTCTGCACGGTCATATAAGCCTGCTTTTAGATAGTCTTGTGCCAATTCAGCTTTAATAGCTTGTTTTTGTGCTGCTGGTAACTCTTTGCGGTCTAGCAAACTTAAATGCAGGTTGATTGCACGGTCGACTTCACCGCTACGTCTAAACAAGCTACCAAGTGCAAAATGAAGTTCTAGAGATTCTGAGTTGGCTTGAACTGCCTCGGTAAAGGCTTCAATGGCCTTGTCCTGCTGATCTGAAATGAGGAAGTTTAGCCCTTTAAAATAGGCTGCTGGAAGTGATGTTGATTCTGAAAGTAATTGCTGAATATCAATACGTGCTGCAATCCAGCCTAGTGTGAAAAACAAGGGTAGGGCGATAAGCCACCAGAATTCAAATTCCATTGTTATGTTGCCTTGTTTAAGTGGGTGAATTTAAATAATCAATTAAACATAATTTTACTGGTGCTGAGTAAAAAGGGCTAGGTAAAACATAAGTAAACCACCAATAAAAACGGCGTTAACCCGATTTGGATTAACGCCGTTAGTTTTTACTTGGTGCTTGAATAATTAAGCCAAGTCAACGCGCTCACGCAACTCTTTACCAGCTTTAAAGTGAGGTACATGTTTTGCAGGCACTTGTACTTTGCTACCAGTTTTTGGGTTGCGACCAACACGAGGTGGACGGTAGTTCAAACTGAAGCTACCAAAACCTCGAATTTCGATACGTTCACCAGTCGCAAGATTCTCAGTCATAGAATCAAGGATTGCTTTAACTGAAAGTTCAGCATCCTTAACCACTAATTGTGGAAATCTTGCAGCTAGATTAATAATGAGCTCTGATTTTGTCATGGCTAATTGCCTTATTCGTTGTTTTTGCTGTCTAGTTTAGCTTTTAGCAATGCACCAAGGTTTGTAGTGCCTGCAGTTGCACCATCATCAGGCACTTGTGCAGCTTCCTTAGCTTTAGCAGATTTAGCTTTAGGTTTAGCTTCAGTTTTTTCTTCTGAAGATCCACCTGATGGATCAGCAGTCAATTGTTTCACGCCTAATGAAATGCGCTCTTTTTCAACGTCGATGCTTAATACAACAGCAGACAAATCGTCACCTTTTTTGAAGTTGCGGATTGCTTCTTCGCCAGTTTGTGTCCATGAAAGGTCTGATAAGTGAACCAAACCATCAATGCCACCTGGCAAGCCAATGAATACACCGAAATCAGTGATTGATTTGATTTGACCGTTAACGTTGTCACCTTTTTTATGGCTGATTGCAAAATCATCCCAAGGATTTGTTTGGCATTGTTTCATGCCCAATGACAAGCGACGACGATCTTCATCAATCTCAAGAATCATGACTTCAACTTCGTCACCTAATTGAGCGATTTTAGCTGGGTGAACGTTTTTGTTAGTCCAATCCATTTCTGAAACGTGTACAAGACCTTCGATACCTGGTTCGATTTCAACGAAAGCACCGTAGTCAGTCAAGTTAGTTACTTTACCGAACAAACGTGTGTTTGCTGGGTAACGGCGGCTTAATGCAACCCATGGGTCATCGCCTAATTGTTTAATACCTAGTGAAACACGGTTTTTCTCTTGATCAAACTTGAGAATCTTGGCTTCAACTTCTTCACCAACAGTTAACACCTCTGATGGGTGTTTAACACGGCGCCATGCCAAGTCAGTGATATGAAGCAAGCCATCGATACCACCCAAATCAACGAATGCACCGTAGTCAGTGATGTTTTTAACAACACCCTTAACAACTGCACCTTCTTTAAGTGAACCCATCAATGCTTCGCGGTCAGCGCCCATGCTTACTTCAAGAACGGCGCGGCGTGATACCACTACGTTATTACGTTTACGATCTAATTTGATGACTTTGAAGTCCCATTCTTTATTTTCGAATGGCGTTGTATCTTTTACTGGACGTAAATCAACCAATGAACCAGGTAAGAATGCGCGGATGCCATTAACCATTACAGTTAAACCACCTTTAACGCGACCATTTACCATACCTTTGATGATGCGACCTTCGTTCATCGCTTCTTCAAGATCTAACCATGCAGCTAAGCGTTTAGCTTTTTCGCGTGAAAGTTTTGTTGAGCCGTAGCCATCTTCTAATGATTCGATACAAACTTTAACGAAATCGCCAACTTGGACTTCCATTTCGCCACGGTCGTTTAAGAATTCGCTAGCATCAATCACGCTCTCAGATTTGAGGCCTGCATTAACTACTACGAAATCGGAATCAATTGAAACTACTTCTGCGGTGATTACTTCACCTGAACGCATTTCCTGGCGAGCCAGGCTTTCCTCGAATAATGCTGCAAAGCTTTCTGAGGTTGAGGTTGAAACGTTAGCCATTAAAAGTTACCTAGATAATCCCACCGTGCAGTGGGGTAAATTAATAAAATTGTGAGCTTTAGGGACTCACAACGCCTTAAATCTTAAATAAGGGCGTAATTCTACAATAAAAATCCAATTTAATTAATAGGCTATTGCAGAAATAGTCAAAATTAAATGACTGATTTTGATGA
>JBEIDM010000015.1:0-13985 GCA_040383445.1 Candidatus Methylopumilus sp.
CACCCAGTTAGTAAAGCTTTAGCAGAGGCTATTAATTGTTACCAACTCGATGAAGAACATTTTTTAGAGATTATCGATGGTATGGAAATGGATTTAGATCAAAATCGCTATGCTGACTTTAAACAATTACAACTTTATTGCTACCGTGTGGCAAGCGTTGTTGGTTTACTATCCGTGCAAATTTTTGGCTTTAAAAATCGCAAAACACTCAAATATGCTCATGACTTAGGCATGGCATTACAACTCACGAATATCATCCGCGACGTCGGCGAAGATGCACGTAGAAACCGCATTTACCTTCCTTTAGATGAACTCAAAAAATTCGGGGTGACTGAAGCTGAAATTCTTAACAGCCAAGCGTCCGATAAAATTAAAGAACTTCTGGAGTTTCAGATAGAACGTGCAGAAACTTTTTATGATCGTGCATTGCGTGAATTACCAGCGAGGATAGAAAAACGCAACGAACAGGACTCATGATGGCGGCAATCTATCGCACCCTGCTTCGCGAAATAAAAGCAGACAACCCAACGCAAGTGCTTAACGCCAGAATCTCATTGCCGCCACTCCGTAAGTTCTGGTTGGCGTGGAAAACCTTTATAAAATATTAGAAAACCGATGGAACTTAATTCATCAAATATTAAGGTAGCTATTATTGGCGGGGGCCTTGCTGGACTTGCTGCAGCAAGTGAATTAAGTTCGCACGGAATCAATGTCACTGTATTTGAGACTGCGCCTCAACTTGGAGGAAGAGCCAGAAGCGTTCACTGGAAAGGCCTCATCTTAGATAATGGCCAGCATATTTTATTGGGTGCTTATCATCAAACATTACGATTGATGAAGAAAATTGGATTGAATGCTGAAGAATATCTACTGAGACAATCACTTAATCTCAACATGCGCAATGCCATACATCTAAAATCATGCAAATCACTTCCTGCCCCATTCAATTTATTAATGGGCTTACTCACTTGCAAAGGATTAAACTGGTCGGAACGTTCCTCAGCAATTCGTTTCTTGATTCAGCTAAAACGAATTAACTTCAAACTAGATCAAGACATACCGCTAAATGAGCTACTAAGGCGCTTTGAGCAGCCTAACAATCTTATTCGACATCTTTGGGAGCCTTTATGCTTGGCGGCGCTTAATACGCCCATAAACGCTGCCAGCTCGCAAATTTACTTAAACGTCCTAAAAGACAGCTTCAATCAGAAAAAAACTGATAGCGATCTATTGTTACCGCGCAATGATTTATCAAGCCTACTAGCGGAACCATTAGCAGATTTCATTAGAGCGCACCAAGGGGAAATAAAGCTTAACAGCCATGTAAAACAGCTTGAAAAAATCAATCATGATTTTTCAGTGAATGGCTCAAATTTCACCCATGTCATTTTAGCCGTAGCACCGTTTAGACTCGCTGAGATAACAGAATCCCTAGGGAAAATAGTAGCGACTGACTTAGTGACCAAATTTACTTACGAGCCAATCTATACCGTTTATTTGCAATATCCTCATGACGTAAAACTGCCACAAGTAATGATAGGTTTAACGCAAACAATGAGCCAATGGGTATTCGATAGAGGTCAATTGAATGGCCAAAAAGGTTTGCTTGCAGTCATTATTAGCGCAAAAGGCGAACATCAAAAACTGACGCACGAAGCCTTGGCTAATCAAGTAATTGCTGAATTAAAAACCGCTTTCCCCAATCTTCCGAGCCCAAAATGGCATAAAGTTATTGCTGAAAAAAGAGCGACATTTGCTTGCACTGCAAACTTAAAACGGCCGCAGCAAAAAACGACTATTCAAAACTTATATTTAGCAGGTGATTATACCGAGGGTAATTACCCTGCAACGATAGAGGGCGCTGTTCAAAGCGGGTTATCTGCAGCCCAATTAATCCTGCAATCATGAGACAATCTCATCAAATTTTTACATCGTTCACTACATAAGTATCATGAAAAACTACCAAGCACCAAACCAACATCTCAAAGACCGCGTTATCCTAGTGACAGGTGCAGGACAAGGTATAGGAAAAACGGCGGCTTTAACTTTCGCACAACAAGGTGCAACAGTGATTTTACTAGGCCGTAGTACAAAAAAACTTGAGGCTACTTATGACGAAATTATCTCAGGGAAAAATCCTGAACCGTTGATATTTCCCATGGACTTAGAAAAAGCGAATGAAGATGACTTTAAGGCAATGGCAGAAGGCATTTATAAATCTTTGGGCCGACTAGACGGCATCCTGCATAACGCAACACACTTTGATAACTTAAGCCCACTGGAAATTCAGACCATGGAACAATTTGATCGAATGTTTCGAGTTAACGTGACAGCACCTTTTGCACTAACTAAAGCTTGCTTACCACTATTAACACGTGCTGCAGATGCGTCTGTTGTTTTCACATCAAATAATTCAGCACAAGACCATAAAGCTTACTGGGGTAGTCATGGCATCAGTAAAGTTGCAGCAGATGCCATGATGAAAACTTGGGCTTTAGAGCTAGAAAAACATCCCAATCTACGTCTAAACACAATTGTTCCTGGCGGACTACAAAGCCCTCAACGTAAAAAAACTCATCCTGGTGAAGTACACAACAACTTAGCAACGACAGAAAGCGTCATGCCAACCTATTTGTATTTAATGGGAAGTGATGCCAAAGGCATCTCAGGGAAAGTTTTTAATTGCTAAATTAAAGATCGCGAACTTTGTTGAGCGCTTGTTCTAAACGCTCAACAGCGAACACTTGCATGCCTTTAATCGGCTGTTTGGGTGCATTGGCTTTAGGCACGATTGCATGCGTAAATCCAAGCTTGGCTGCTTCTTTTAAACGCTCTTGACCACGCTGAACAGGTCTGACTTCTCCAGCCAAGCCAACTTCACCAAAAACTATAAGTTTATTATTTAATGCTTTGTTTTTTAATGAGGAAACGATAGATAAAAGTACTGCCAAATCGACTGCCGGCTCACTAATTTTGACTCCGCCAACCGCATTAACAAAAACATCCTGATCAAAGCAAGCAACCCCAGCATGACGATGTAAAACCGCTAATAACATCGCTAATCGATTCTGCTCCAACCCCACACACAAACGCTTAGGATTCGGAGCGTGCGCTTCATCAACCAAAGCCTGAACTTCAACCAGCAATGGACGCGTTCCTTCTTGAGTCACAGTAATGCAAGAGCCTGCCACTTCCTCAGCATGATGTGAAAGGAATAAAGCAGATGGGTTGCTTACTTCACGCAAACCTTTTTCCGTCATTGCAAAAACGCCCAGCTCATTGACTGCGCCAAATCGATTTTTAAATGCACGTATCAAGCGAAAGCTAGAGTTAGGATCGCCCTCAAAATATAAAACGGTATCAACGATATGCTCAAGTACACGGGGACCTGCTAAAGAACCCTCTTTAGTCACATGACCCACCAAAATAACACTAATACCTAACTGCTTAGCTGCACGAGTTAACTGCGCTGAACATTCGCGCACCTGTGCAACAGAACCAGGAGCTGATTGCAATGCCTCAGAATAAACGGTTTGTATCGAGTCAATAACCGCGACATCAGGGCGATGGGTCTGTAATGTCGCTACAATTTTCTCGAGATTAATTTCAGCCAATAAATCCAGCGAAGATGCATCTAATCCTAAGCGCTTAGCTCGCATTGCAATCTGCTGCGCCGATTCCTCACCACTGATATAAAGCGTTTTACTTTTATCACCCAAATAACAAAGCGTTTGTAACAGCAAAGTGGATTTGCCGATGCCAGGGTCACCACCAATAAGAACAACGCCGCCAGGTACCAAACCACCACCAAGCACACGGTCGAATTCAGCAATGCCAGTTGCTTGCCTTGGCCTTTCTGCTGCCTCAACCTCTTTCAGTTTCTGGATGGTACTAGCTTCAGCCAACGGCGCAAAACGACTTGCACTTGATGTTTCAGCAATCGTTTCAACCAAGGTATTCCAAGCCATGCAGCTTGGACACTGCCCCTGCCACTTAGGCGAAAGACCACCACATTCGGTACAGGTATATTGAGTTTTGACTTTTGCCATTAAGTAAGAACCCTCACAGGAACGCGTGGGGCAATCGCACACAGCAATTCATAACCAATAGTCCCAGCAGACTCCGCCACAGCATCAACAGGGACTTGATTACCCCATAACTCTACTGACGAACCTATTGTTGCATCAGGCAGTCCGCTTAAATCAACAAACAACATATCCATGGACACTCGACCTAAGGTCTGAGTCATTAAGCCGTCAACGGCAATTGGTGTGCCATTAGGCGCATGCCTTGGATAACCATCAGCATAACCACAAGCAACAATCCCAATACGCATTTTTTTGTCAGCGGTAAACCGTTGACCATAACCAATACTCTCGCCTGACTCTAGTACTTGTATTGCAATAATTTGACTTGTGAAATGCATAGCAGCTCGCAAGCCGAAACTAGCAGCTGTTTGACCAGGAACAGGTGTTGCGCCATAGAGCATAATTCCCGGGCGAACCCAATCAAGATGCGTTTCAGAAAAACGTAATATAGATGCAGAATTTGCAACAGATTTTGGATGGGATTTACCTTCGGTGACGCGATTGAATAAAGCAAAAGGAGCTGCAACGCCTTGCGCTTCATCAGCAGTTGCAAAATGCGTCATCAAAGTAATTTCTTTAACTTGCTGACATTGAGCCAAACGGGATAAAGCAGATTCAAATGCTTCGGACTTAAAGCCCAAACGATTCATGCCACTATTCATCTTTAAATGAACAGAAACTGATTTTATGTGGCTGTTTTCAAGCATTTGTATTTGTGCATCACAATGCACAACAATACTGATGCCTTGCTCACTGACAATTAATAACTCATCAGCCGAAAACACTCCCTCTAACAATAATATTTCTTGCTGATATCCCGCATTTCGCAAAGCCAATGCTTCATCCAAACCCAAAACAGCAAAAGCATCTGCAGCAGCCATGCCTTGAGCTGCGTTAAGCAGCCCATGACCGTAACCATTAGCTTTAACAACTGCCATCACTTTAGATTGCTTAGCCGTAGCTTTTACAACACTTAAATTGTGGGTCAGTGCACTGCGATCAATAGTGGCTTGAATTGGGCGCATGAGTTAATAATCGTCACCCATGCGGGCATTACCAGAAACGAAGTTTTCAAATCTAGTATGCTGACCTAAGAAAGTCAGACGCACACGACCAATAGGGCCGTTACGTTGTTTCGCGATAATAATCTCTGCCGTACCCTTATCTTCAGAATCTGGGTTGTAAACCTCATCACGATAAATAAATAAGATCAAATCGGCATCTTGCTCAATCGCACCAGACTCACGCAAATCCGACATCACAGGTCTCTTATCTGGGCGTTGCTCAACACTTCGGTTTAACTGAGACAATGCCACAACTGGCACATCAAGCTCTTTAGCAAGTGATTTAAGTGAACGGGATATTTCAGAAATCTCAGTCGCGCGATTTTCGCTAGCACGGCCAGATGTGCCTGCCATCAACTGTAAATAATCGACCACAATCAAACCCAACTTGCCACATTGGCGATGCAATCGGCGTGCACGAGCACGAACGTCAAATGAACTGAGGCCCGCACCTTCATCAATATAAATAGGCGCATCATTGAGCTTACCAAGGGCAGTTGTAAGGCGCACCCAATCATCATCTTCCAAATTGCCGTTACGCATACGATGCTGATCCAATCGACCCACAGAACCAATCATACGCGTAGCTAACTGTGTAGCACCCATTTCCATTGAGAAAACAGCGACTGGAAGCTTAGTATCCAAAGCCACATTCTCAGCAATATTAAGTGAGAATGCCGTTTTACCCATCGATGGGCGACCAGCAACAATAATCAAATCTCCTGGCTGGAAGCCTGACGTGCGCTCATCCAAATCATCAAATCCAGTTGGCACGCCAGTTACGGCGCCTTGATTTTCACGTTGATACAAATAATCAATACGATCAGCTACTGCAGGCAGTAATGACTTCATATCAACAAAGCCCTGTGAACTGCGATTACCACTTTCTGCAATCTTGAAAATCTTAGCCTCAGCTTCATCCAGCAATTGCTGAGCATCTCTACCTTGTGGGTTATAAGCGCTTTCGGCGATTCCAGAACCTACTTCAACCAATTTACGCATCACTGAGCGTTCACGCACAATTTCAGCATAACGACGAATATTGGCGGCAGTTGGGGTGTTTTGAGCCAAAGCACCTAAATAGGCAATCCCGCCAACACTTGAGAGTTCAGCGCTATTTTCTAAAGATTCAGCAACAGTAACAATGTCAGCCGGACGGCTTTGTTCTATGAGTTTGCAAATGTGGTTATAAATCAGTCTATGGTCATGACGATAAAAATCCACCTCGCTTAATACATCAGCGATTTTATCTAGCGCTTCATTTTCAAGCAGCAAGCCTCCAAGTACAGACTGTTCAGCCTCTACAGAATTAGGTGGGAGTTTTAATGAATCTAAGGTTTCGTCGGCCATACGCAATTATAAACTGAAACAGTGACTGATTAATGAGTAGATAAAAACAAAAAGGGCTACCGAAGTAGCCCTTTTAAATATCAAGCAATTAGCTAAATATTATGCTTCGCCCAATACTGAAACAGTGATCTCAACCACTACGTCATGGTGCAATGCAACGCTAACTGGATGGTCCCCAACAGCCTTTAATGGGCCATTTGGTAAACGCACTTCAGATTTAGCCACTTCAAAACCAGCTGCAGTTAATGCTTCAGCGATATCACCGTTACCAACTGAACCAAATAAACGGCCGTCAACACCAGCTTTTTGAGTTACTTGCAATAAGTAACCAGCTAACTTCTCACCGCGTTTAGTTGCTGCAGCTAATAAATCTGCTTGTTGTTTCTCAAGAATTGCACGACGCGCTGCGAATTCAGCAATGTTGCTTTCCGTTGCACGTTTAGCTTTACCTTGTGGAATTAAAAAGTTACGACCGTAACCATCTTTAACTTTAACGATATCGCCAAGGTTACCCAAGTTCACTACTTTTTCTAATAAGATAATTTGCATGGTTTTCCCCTTAGTGCTTGTCAGTGTAAGGTAACAACGCTAAGAAGCGTGCGCGCTTAACAGCTGAAGTCAACTGACGTTGGTATTTTGCTTTTGTACCAGTAATTCGTGCAGGAATAATCTTGCCGTTTTCTGTAATGAAATCTTTTAATAGATCTACATCTTTGTAATCTACTTCTTTAATGCCCTCTGCTGAAAAACGGCAGTAGCGGCGGCGTTTGAACATATCACGTGCCATGTTAGTAATCCTTATCAATAATTTAATGTATTAATGTGCAATACCAGCTGTGTGCTCTTTAAGCTACGTTTTGCAATAAAGCCTGTCACGTTTAAATGTGTACCAACTTTAATGTGTTGTGATTTTTCTGCTAACTCACCCATGAGCATGGCATTAATTTCACATTCCACTCTACGTTGCATTCCTGCCTCAACTTGCTCAGACAGATGACGTAAAACAAAACTTAACAACGGTATTCCTGCTGGTGTATAGCGAAGCGTTTCAATTTGAACTACTTCGCCGCTTATCACTAATTGATTAGTCACCAGCGGTTGCAACTCACTTAAACTGAAGCTTCCTCAGTTGCTGCAGCGCCCTCTTCTTTACCCAATACTGATTTAGATTTCTCTTCTTTCATCATTGGAGATGGTGCAATCACAGCTTCTTTAGTTGCCATTGTTAAATGGCGCAACACTGCATCATTAAATTTGAATGCGTGTTCAAGTTCGTCTAAAACGAATTGATTACATTCAATATTCATTAGCACGTAATGCGCTTTGTGGATTTTTTGAATTGGGTAAGCCAATTGACGACGGCCCCAATCTTCAAGACGGTGCATAGCACCACCATTTGAAGTCACAAGTGCGCGATAACGCTCGATCATCGCAGGTACTTGCTCACTTTGGTCCGGATGGACGATAAATACTACTTCATAATGCCGCATGTAAACTCCTTTTGGATTAAAAGGCTCCTGCACAGCGAAACAGTGAGCCAAGGTGGAAAGGTCGCGATTATATATGAAAAACCATCAGTAAATCTAGTATTTATTCACTCAATCATCATATTTAATGTATTTAAATCGCGGATCTTCATTAGGGGTGCCTTCAAGTGCGCTTACCAAGCCTTTTTCCGAAGCTGCTTTAGCAGGCTGCCATTGAACCACCTCTTCAAGTTTTGCAGCCAACTCAAAATCCTTGTCAGTGACACCCTTAGCGCTATGTGTGCATAGCTTAACAATCACAAAGGCATAAGAAACCGTCAAATCTGGATGATGCCAGGCCGCCTCAGCTAAATGGCCAACAGTATTCACAACCATCATTGTGGCTTTCCAGCCACTAGTCTTGTACTTTCTTCTTATCCAGCCATCCTCATAAATCCAATGAGGCAGTTGATTCGCTAACTGAACCTGAATTTCATCTTGCGTATAAACACGATCGTTTGTTTTAATTTCACTCATATCAAATACTCACTTTCAACGCCGCCAAAGGCCCTTTATCGAAATCAAGGTCTCGCTTCAAAACTCCATCATGTTGCTTATCTATGATCCAAGTATTAAATACCCGTCCTTTTAAATAAGTCGCAAAGATAGCATCCACCAACTGATCTCGCACTAAAACATCAACACTAATTTCCGTTTGACGCTCATATCTGGACAAATCGGACTTAACTAGTACCAAATGTTGCGCATTTAATTTAGCTGCCAGCCATGCAGCTAAGCTATCTGAGCTGACATCCCAATTCATAGCAATACTCTCATCAGCAAGCACCATCTCTGAAGGCTTCCAAACAATGGCCTTATACTGCCATCCACGCTCAGCAATTTCCAGCTCATTAGAAGCTAAAGTCAAAGATGGATTTAACCCGCACATCAAAGTCGCATATTGATCCATTGCAACTACAGCCATTGTATGGGCGGTTGCATCATCAAGCCCCGTCATTAACTGTGACTCTCTAACGGCATCTGCAAATAAACCTCCGCCAGGCACAATCACCACTTGTCCGTCGCTAAAACTATTAAGCGCATCTAACCAACATTTAAGCGCTGGGGAGCCCAGCAAACTACCGCCAAGCTTAACGACCCACATATAGCGGCCCATCTAATTGATTGGACACGTCACATCCAAAAGCTTTAAGCAACTCAATCATTGAAGACGCTTTATCCCAAGTCTCTAGATACTCTTTGGCTAATTCAGAATCAGCAACAACTCCACCGCCTGCATAAAAACGTATTTCACCGTGTGAATAAATTGCTGTCCGAATCGCAATATTAGTATCCATATTGCCGTCAAAACCAATATAGCCAATTGCACCACAATAAAGACCTCGTCGATTGGGCTCTAGCTCCTCGATAATTCCCATGGCACGTAATTTTGGCGCGCCAGTAATCGAGCCTCCAGGAAAGCATGCGCGCAACAAATCAATCGCTGTCATCCCCGCTGCCAGCTTACCTGTCACGGTACTCACCAAGTGATGCACATTAGCAAAGCTTTCAAGCGCAAACATATTGTCTGCACGAACACTGCCGGTTTCGCAAGCTTTACTAATATCGTTACGAAGCAAATCAACAATCATCAAATTTTCAGCACGATCTTTGAGGCTATTCTGCAATGATTCAGCATTAAGCTTATCTTGAGTCGAATCCAAACTGCGCGGACGAGTCCCCTTGATTGGACGGGTCTCTACATGCCCGTTAAATACTTGCAAGAAACGTTCAGGTGAAGCCGAAAGAACATGCAATGGTGATACATCCGATAAATTCATATAGGCCATGAATGGTGCAGGACTAATCTGCCGAAGGGCTTGATATGCAACCCAAGCATCACCTCTTGCCTGAGCAGAAAATCGCTGGGCAAGATTAACCTGATAACAATCACCCTCATAAATGTATCGTTTAACTTTATCGAAAGCTTGAGTGTAGGCTTTGTAAGCCATATTAGATGACAAGGCTGAAGTCACTTCAAAAGCCAACTGATTCTCGATTAACAATGGCGCATCAAATAAAGCGCACAGCTCAGGCCAAAGAGCCTCAGTGGCCCGATCAAATCTATGCGATACCAACCAAGCACGTGACAATCGATGATCGACAACGACCGACCAATCATAGATACCCACCATCATCTGTGGAATATGCTCGGAATCAAGTGATTGAATTGGTAAATTTTCAACTCGACGAGCCAAATCATAAGCAAAATAACCAATTGCACCACCTTCAAACGGCAAGTCCGTTTTATTTAGGCGGTAACTAGCTAATGTAGCCTTTAATAAATCAAAAGGATCTTGGGCACTGACCTTGAGACCCTCGGAATCAAAAACTTCAGTTTGCTCATCATTCGTCACCAATCGTATAAAAGGATCTGCCACCATAATGTCGTAATGACCAAACTGGCTATCGGGCTGCCCACTATCCAAGAATACCGCCCAAGGCCTATCAGAGATCCGCGCGAAGATCTTTGCACTGTCACTTTGATAGGGAATTTCGTGTTTTAACATTCTCTTTTTGCCAATAAATAAGCGACTGCATAAGCTGGCATGCAAACGCCTGCCAAATGTTGTTGCGATAAATCTTTAGCTAAAATCATTGATGAAATGTCGACATAAGGTCTTTGCATTAGCTCAGCCAAGCCTTTCACCAAAAAACGGCCTACACCAACGCCAATAAGGGGCTCATCATTCGAAAAATCGACTCTAGCAAAATGAGCCTCTGTAGTTTCTTGTAAACGCGCCAGCTGTTCTGATTTAAAAGAATTCGCTAAGCCAATCCAAGCAGACATTCCAGCATCCTCAACATCATGCCCTATCATACGCGCAATACGTCTAGCGCTCTCCAACAAGCTTTTACCAGCACCATCAGCCGTATCAGCAACGTCATCCTTTAATTGCAAATCACCTGTTAATCGATAAACATCAGCAGTCGTTGCAAAGTGTTCGGCAGCTACATTAGTTAAAGTGCCCTCAAAATTAATCCTCGAAGCCAAAGCCATTAATGGTGTACGAACAACACCGGTATATACCAACTCATTCTCACGCATACGATCAGCATCACAAAAGCCTAGAACTTTTGGCAAGCCTTCAGACAACACAATAAAATCTGAGGTTGTACTACCAATATCAAGCATTAAACCTTTTTTGAAGATTTGAGCAGCGTGAGTCGCACTTGCATGCCAATTAGCAGACGCAATGTATCGACTTTGCTCAGGCACTGAATGAGGGGTAACGAACCCTTGTTGACCAGCATAAAAATACAAATTGCCATTTAACTTTCGTTGCATCAACTCGGCAATACTCACGACACCTTCATGGCGATTAGCAAAAAGATCAACCAATTCACCAGTCATCGTAATTGCATGTTGGTCAGGCATATCATCAATATAAATTAAGATCTGATTAACAGCTTTTTCCAGCTCGTGCAGCCCTCTCCACAAAGGACAAGAAACTTGAATAGCTGATATCGCAACACCTTGCGCATCAAGCAACACTGCTTTTAAATTTGCACCACCAACATCCCATCCGACAATGTGAGAAGAATTACTCATAAAAACGACTTTGAAATATTAGTAGACACATCAACCTTATTAAATGAAATAGCAGGCACATTCAGACAATCATTATAAAACATGTCGAGTATTAGCTGCGCTGGATTCAAGCCGCATGCTTGATGTAAGCCAACATAAGAAGTTGTTAATCTCGGATTGATTTCAAGGACAGTATAGCGCCACTCATCGCCGGCATAATGAGCAATCAAATCGACACCAACGTACCCTGCCAAGCCCGGAAGCGCAGTGACAATTTGAGTCGCCAATGCTTGAAAAGCGTCCAGATGCTCCAACAACCCATTAACAAAACTTCCGGCATATGTAAATTGCCCATCCTGCAAATCTACTTTTTGCTGGTTGCAACTAACCACAACTGCCTTGCCTGAATGACATAACATGGAAAAACTTGCAGCAGTTCCCAACTGATATTGCTGAACAATATGACTATCTTGCTTATCTTGCATCCATCCGATTAAATCATCCTCAGAATCAAAATATCTTGAATTCTCACATGCCACACCATCAATCAGCTTTGCGACCCAAGGGCCAGATTGGCCACGAGGGAAATTTGTATATTTAAAAGTGATCGGAGTAGGAATATTAAAAGCTTTTAAAAGTTGATACGTGTCCCATTTATTAGCTGCCACCTTAATAGCGGAAGATGAACAGCCTAATATAGGCTTACCCGCGGACTCTGCCATTAATGCTAATTTCTCCAAGACCCCATCAGTTTCTGGTGCAATCAACCAAACCACATCAGCCTCTTGCATACAACCTTGCCAAATAGACCAAACATCCTGACTTGGCTCAATAGAAACACACTCAATATTTAAAGGCACCGAAACCCGAAAATCCGAAGTTACGGTCACGTGAAGATTTTCAATCTGAGATAAATCTTGCAACACAGCGTTACGCATAAGCTCACCTTCATACAACAAAGACGCTGGCAATGGCTCACGGTATAATCCACCACCGGTAACAAATTCACACACAAATACTTTCAAATGAACATCATCCCCGTGCTTGATTTAATGAATGGCCAAGTTGTGCACGCCAAAAATGGCGACAGACTCAACTACCTGCCAATTCAATCTGTACTTTGCAGCTCTAGTCAGCCACTGGCTATTGTTGACGCGTTTCTAGAATTATACCCATTCAAAAAGCTATATATTGCGGATATCAACGCAATTCAGAAAAGCGGCAACCATCAAAATATCATTTCTAGCATTACACAGGCCTTTCCAAATTTAGAAATTTATTTAGATGCTGGATTTAGCTCGACTGAAGACATCAATATTTTTAACGAACTCAAACTAACACCCGTATTAGCTAGTGAAAGTATTGCAAATATTGATACTTACCAAGCAATTACTACAGACTACAAAAAAAGAATGTTACTTTCACTCGATTTTAAAAACGATGTCTATCAAGGACCACCGGCTTTATTACAAGATTCAAAATACTGGCAGAATGAATTAATTGTAATGTCCCTGAGTAAAGTGGGCAGTCAATCAGGTCCTGACTTAGAAAAACTTAAACATCTAAAACAAATATCACCTCACACTAAAATATACGCGGCTGGGGGCGTTAGAGGCCTAGGCGATATTGATACTCTGAAGTCGCTGAATATCGATGGTGTATTAATTGCCAGTGCTATTCACAATGGCAATCTTAGTCAAACAGATCTAATAAAAGCGCAAACTTAAAAACAAAAAAGCCCAACAATGTTGGGCTTTTTTGAAAACTTTTCAGTTACATTTAACGACTAAATTACTTCTTAGCAGCAAATGGGTGAACTGAATCTTTATACGCTTTAACAACGTCAGCAACTTTAGGCTCACGTGCAATCGCATTTTTCAAAGCTTGTTTAGTTGCTTTATAGTTCCAGTCTTGAATACGCTCATCGATATCAGCATGGCTATCAATAAATACGCCTACGCAGATGAAAATGTTGTCTGCTTCATCTTGAGGAATAGTACCGTCTGCAACGCAATCCATCACTGCCATCGCAACACCACGTTGTGCTGGGCCAAACATTTGAACAGCTTGACGACCATTTTTAATCGTTACTTTATTGAACATGACAGTCGCTGGCTTAACCATCATGTTAGGCGCAACAATTGCCAACAGGCCATTAACACCTTGTTTTTGATCAGTTAAAGTGCGGCAGAAAGCATCTTCAGCAGCGCTACCACGTGGTCCTAAAATCAAATCAATGTGAGCGACATTAAACAAATCTAAACCACTGTGATCAGGACGCTCTTCAATCACCAAAGCCTCGCCAACTAAAACACGATCAATAACAGCCATTTTTTTCTCCCAATATCAACGTTTCCAAAAAACTACAGAAACAAACTTGTGACGCTTGATAAGCGACACGCTAAAAAGCTCACGTCTGTTGGAC
>JBEIDM010000016.1:0-13671 GCA_040383445.1 Candidatus Methylopumilus sp.
GGGTGCTACCATTCTCTGTGATGACTGGCCTGTTATATTCAGGATTTAAAGATGAAAATTCTTCAAATGAAATTTCAGCTAATGATGCTGCAAGCTTCGCATCAATTTGTTCTGGTGCCATAACTTTGCTGAAATAGGGGCGGTTAGGAATCTTTTCAATATTCAGTCCGAATTGTTCAGGCTGGGTCATGATGTTTTTAATTGCTTGTAATTTAGGTACGTAATTTCGGGTTTCTGCAGGTAAAGAAAGGCTTGCGTAGTCTGTCGGTAAGCCTTTTTTACGGTTTTTATTAATTGCACGCTGCACAGTACCTTCGCCAGCATTGTAGGCTGCAAGTGCTAAGTCCCATGTACCAAACATAACATGTAGTTTTTGTAAGTAGGTGAGGGCGGCATTGGTCGCAGCTGTAACATTGCGTCTGTTATCTACCCACCAGTCTTGTTTTAAGCCAAAACTCTTGCCTGTGGCTGGCATGAACTGCCAAATACCGGAAGCCTTGGAAACCGAATTGGCTTTAGGGTTAAACGCACTTTCAACCATGGGCAAAAGGGCGATTTCACTGGGCATACCTCGTTTTTCAACTTCGACTACAATGTGGTATAGATAACGTTGGCTACGACCAATCATGCGTTTGATGTAGTCTGGACGTGCCGCGTACCAAGCTTCATGATTCTTGGTGAAACTTGATTCAACTTGCGGCATATTGTAACCATTGATAATGCGCTGTCTTAAGTCACCTGCTAAATTGTCCGTTTGCTCACTATTTTCAATCTCTGGTAAATAACTATGTGCAGGATCAGTTTTTAAAGTGGGACTAATGTTGAATGTTGGATCGATCAGATCCTTGTTGACGTTGTTTGGGCTCTCGAGAATAACGATGTAATCGCCTTCTAGATTGGTTTCAGCGCACACATTGATAGCAATGAAGGCGTGCGAAAAAAACAAAATGAGTATTGCTGACTTTAGGGTCATGCAGGACTTTCTTTTTGAAGCGATAAACCCGTCAATCTTAGCTAAGTTTAACGCTCTCAGTCAAGCAACAATCCATTTAATAATATTGATTTATCTTGATGATTTTAATTGATTTTTTTAGAAGTTATTTCTCATATCTCTTAGGGTTTTAAAAACTGCAATTGGATCAGGCGCTTGGAGTCCTAAAGCAGATGTAATAAGTTGATCATGGCATCTTAAAAAAGGATTGGTTTCTTTCTCTAACCCGATTGAGCTAGGTAATGATGGTTTATTGGATGCTCTCACTTTTCTTGTGATGGCGATGCGATTGATCAATGCTAGGTTTTTTGAGTCAACTAAACTAGCAAACCTAAGGTTGTGTTCCGTATATTCATGAGCACAATAAATGAGCGTTTCGTCTGGCAAGGCTGCAAGTTTATTTAATGAATTGAACAGTTGTTCATATGTCCCTTCAAACAATCTTCCACAGCCGCCCCCAAATAAAGTGTCGCCACAAAATAAGTGATTTAAGCCATAATAAGCAACGTGTCCGTTAGTGTGTCCAGGTATATCGATAACGGATAAATTGAGTTTTAAATTTGGTAATTGAATTAAATCGTTTTCACGAACAGCTTGATGTGTAAAGTCAAAATGCTCGTTGGCTGGCGCAAAAACCTGAGTTTGATACTCTTTCAGTAGACTCTGAACTCCACCGATGTGATCGTTGTGGTGATGAGTAATTAAAATAGCATCTAAAGTGAGATTTTCATTTTGAAGCGTTGATATAACTGGCGCTGCATCACCAGGATCAACAACTGCAACATGGTTACCGTTTTGAATCAACCAAATGTAGTTATCTTGGAATGCTGGAATGGGTCTAATTTTGAGCATGTGTTAGCGTAACATTTTATTTGGTGTTTTTATATTCGTAGGTTGCGCATGGCAGAAAATCAACAGTACTGGTTAAATGGTGCGCTTGGGGAATATTTAAAATCAGAAGAGCAGGCATTGTATGATGCGGCTGTTGCTGATTTGTTCGGATTCAAAGCGTTGCAGTATGGGATGCTAGAGCTCGATTTGATGCGTGAATCGCGTATTCCTTATCGCCTGAAAGCTGATATTAGTTCTGGAAATTTTCAGGCTGAAAGTCTTTTTTTACCACTCCCTGCTAGTAGTTTAGATTTACTGCTTTTGCCACATGCTTTAGATTTTAGTGACTTTCCTCAGCAAACATTACGAGAAGCTGAGCGGGTTTTAGTGCCAGAGGGCCACGTTGTGCTAACAGGCGTGAATCCACTTAGTCTATGGGGGTTGCGGCGTTTTTTTCAAAGAAAGCCCACCTGTTCTAGTGAACAAAATTTATGGGTAGGACAGTCTTTTGGTGTATTGCGAATTAAAGATTGGTTAAATCTATTGGGATTCGAGATAGTTAGCACGCATTTTTCTTGTTATCGCATTCCTATGCAAAATCAAAGTTGGTCCAAACGTTTAGCTCTAGATGTTTTGGGCAGAAAGTGTTGGTCGCATTTTGGTGGTGTGTATTGTATTGTTGCTAAAAAACGTGTTCTCGGAATGAGGGTCATCAAGCCAAACTGGAATAAAGTTAAATTAAACTCTAAATTTGTAACAACGACATCACAAAAAGACGAGTTGCGTAAATAAAAGTAATTTGGATACCTGACAAGAAAATAATTAAAAGACTAATGAATAAAGATCAAGAAATTGTTGTTATTTATGCCGATGGAGCGTGTAAGGGTAATCCTGGCCCTGGCGGTTGGGGTGCTTGGATTAGGATGGGGGAGCATTCTAAAGAATTGTGTGGTGGTGAGCCCATTACCACTAATAATCGTATGGAATTAATGGCGGTTATTAAAGCGTTGGAAGCGCTTAAACGTAGTTGCCCTGTGAAAATATATACAGATTCTGTTTATGTTCAAAAAGGAATGAGCGAGTGGCTGGCAAGCTGGAAGGCAAGAGGTTGGCGAACAGCAGATAAAAAGCCTGTTAAGAATGATGACCTATGGCGACAATTGGATACGCTAGCGCAGCAGCATCAAATTGAATGGTTGTGGGTTAAAGGGCATGCTGGAGATTTAGGAAATGAGCGTGCTGATGAGTTAGCCAATCGAGGTGTAGCTCAAGTGATGCAAGGTTAATGAATTATTAATAGAGATAAAGATAATGAGACAAGTTTTTTTAGACACAGAAACAACAGGCCTTTATCCAGCACAAGGTCACCGTATTATTGAAATTGCAGCAGTTGAAGCCATTAATCGTCGTGTAACAAATAATCATTTCCATGTGTATTTAAATCCCGATCGCGAAATTGATGCTGCTGCACAAGAAGTGCATGGAATTACGTTGGAGTTTCTGCAAGATAAGCCACGTTTCAAAGACGTTGTAGATGAGTTTTTGGATTTTGTAGCCGATGCTGAATTGGTTATTCATAACGCACCATTTGATCTGGGCTTTCTGAATTCGGAGTTAGGTAAGATTGATAGGCAAAATCTTGAAAAAACTTCAGGCAATATCATCGATACCTTGAAAATGGCTAAAGAAATGCGCCCTGGACAACGTAACAATCTAGATGCGCTTTGTCGACATTTTGGTATTGATAATTCCAAACGGACTCTTCACGGCGCCTTGTTGGATGCTGAGTTGCTCGCTGATGTTTATATGTCGATGACTCGGGGTCAAGAGAGTTTAATGATGGACTTGGCTGAAGAGTCTGTTGTGGAGCAAGACTTAAGCGTAGACGTTGAGGCTCGAACAATAAAAGTGTTGGCTGCATCGCCCGATGAGTTAAGTGCACATCAGGAATATATTAAGGGTTTAAATAAAAATGGAGATTGTGTTTGGCAATCTTTGGAAGGTAAAACCCAAGAGGGGAGTTAGGCTAATGCATCAGCCCAGCTGTTAGGTGTTTCGTATAATCGTACGCGTTCAAGTTTCAGGTGGTTTCCATAAACATCTTGATATTGCATATTCAAAATTCGGAAAGCTTCTGCAGCCATATTTTCAGCAGTAGGCACGCTGTTCATAATCACGGTTTTATGATTAGGTAATGAGTTTAAGAAATTTAGTATTTCTGAATCGCCCTTGTATACTAAGAAAGCGTGATCCCAAACGTCGACAATCGCTTTCTTTGCAATGGCTTTAACATCCGAAAAATCCATCACCATTCCATTATCTGAAGAGTTTTCTTGTTGAATGATATCGCCAGACAAGGTGATCTCCATCGCATAGCGATGACCATGTAAGTTGCGGCACTGGCTTTTATGGCAGGGAATACGATGGCCAGAGTCGAATTCTAATCGGGTGGTGATTTGCATAGGGCGAGATTATAGCACTTTAAAGAATAAGCCTAACATGAGCTTTATTGGCCTATTTCTTGTGTCATTGCTTGGTAAAACGCTAGTCTTACAGGTGAGACTTTGCCACTTTCAACTGCGCTAATCACGGCACAGTCAGGTTCGTGTAAGTGTTTGCAATTATTGAAACGGCATTTCCCTAAGAAAGGACGGAATTCAATAAACGCATGTTCTAACTCTTCTATATTCAGGTGGTTAAGCCCAAATTCTTGCAACCCGGGTGAATCAATTAAATCGCTATCCAAATCCAAATGATATAGATGTGCTGCTGTAGTCGTGTGTTTTCCGCTGTCGAGAACGGTTGAGACTTCCTGGGTGCGAACAGCTGAGTTGGGTAGTAGGGCATTGACGATGGTTGACTTACCCATACCAGATTGACCAACTAAAACACTGGTTTGATTTTTTAGCCATTGCTTCAATGGTGCAATATCATTTTTGGCAGATAGTGGCTGAACTTGGTAGCCCAAATTTTGATAAATAGAGAGCAGCTTCATTGCCTCTGTGTTATCAGCTAAATCACATTTGTTTAAAACGATGAGTGCTTTGATTTTTGCGGCTTCAGCGGCGATTAGACATCTGTTTAAAAGTGCTTCGTAAAAGCTAGGGGTTGTTGCCAATACAATAATGACTTGAGTGACGTTTGAAGCCAGTGTTTTGGTTTTATAAGCATTACTACGAAATAAAAGACTACTGCGTGAATGAAGTTTTTCGACGACCCCTTCATGCGTGTCTGTCATCTTAACTTCAACTCGGTCACCGCAGGCTAAATCATTTTTTTTACCGCGTGTTACGCAGCTAACTTGAATGCCATCGTCAAGCTCAACGCCATAACGTTTACCATATGATGCAACAACTAAACCTTGCCGCACATCTTGCTTGCTTAATTGATTCAAGCGCTTACTTTACAAAGTGATAATAAGTGTTGTTAAGGTAGCTGGTGGCGTGGAGTTCTTCATCTTCGAACCACTGTAAACCAATCATCGTATTGCAGTTACGGACTTGGGTCAGAAGACCTTGTGACGTTTTAACAATTCTATGTTCACGCGTGTAAATTTTAGAGCCATCCCCACCGAATTGTTTAGCATGGCACTGAATACAATGTTTTTCTACGAGCGCTTTACCGAGTTGTGGTTGCCCACCACTAAATTGCTCTGCTTGTGCTTCGTTGAATAGCCCAATGAGTAAAAGAAACAAAAAATATTTAGGCGTGATTGACATTTCAACTCTTAAATTTAGCAAGTTTTGCAATTCGCATACTTGCAGGAGGATGTGAATCGTAAAAGCCTGAGTGTAATGGGTCAGGCGTTAAGGTAGAAGCATTATCTCGATAAAGTTTAACAAGTGCTTCTACCAAGTGCTTTGCACTTGAATGGGTCGCAGCATACGCATCTGCTTCAAATTCATTTTTACGTGAATAACTAGCCATGATTGGGCGTAAGATAAATAAAAATACTGGGCTTACCAACAAGAATAGTATCAGTGCCATATAGCTACTAATGCTAATTTCTTGAATGCCTAGACCTGTAAAAAACCATGTTTGTTGGGTTAGCCAGCCAAGCAACGCTAGCCCTAAAAAGCTTACTGCAAACAACATTGCTATGCGTTTAATTACATGGTGATGTTTAAAGTGTCCAAGCTCATGCGCAAGCACTGCTTCAATTTCATCAATATTCAAACGGCTGAGTAAGGTATCAAAAAATACAACACGTTTGCTTGAGCCAAAACCAGTAAAGTAGGCATTACCATGACTGCTTCTTGCGGAGCCATCCATGACAAACAAGCCTTGCGATGTGAATCCACATTTTTTAAGCAAAGCTTCAATTCTAGTTTTGAGCAATTCATCTTCTAATGGGGTGAATTTATTAAAAAACGGTGCAATAAAGGTTGGGTAAACTGCCAACATCAGGAGATTAAATGCGCTCCAAATAATCCACAAATACAACCACCAGTATTGTCCTGCACCATCCATTAACCAAAGTGCAGCGAATAAAATGGGCGCGCCAAGCACAATGCCAACCAAGCTTTGTTTGATAAGGTCGCTAAAAAACATTTGACGTGTCATTTTGTTGAAACCAAAGTATTGATCAATGACAAAAGTTTTATAAAAGTCAAAAGGCATATCTACAATTGCACTGATAATAAGTGCAGTCGCAATTACAGACGCGCCACGAAACATTTCTTGGTTTGGGAGAATGTTACGCCAAATCTCGTCTATGGCTTGTAAGCCGCTACCTAATGTTAGTAATAACGACAAAAGCGCTTGAACGACACCCTCTGCAATAATCAGTTTTGTTTTAGCTGAAGAGTAATCAGCTGCTTTCTGATGCGCTTCTAAACTAATATCTTTACTAAAGGCTTTGGGCACCTCATGACGATGTGCTTGCATGAAGCTTACATGGCGCCTGCCCAGCCAAACACGTGTGAGCGTTGTTAAAATTAACAAACTAATAAATAAAGTACTAAGTGTGGTTTCCATGATTCAAGACTTTTTCAGTTAAACTATGACCCTATTATAGAAGCATCACATCTTCTAAGGTTCATTTAAGCGTACTTTTTAAACAAATTTAATGGAAATCATGATGGCAAATCCGAATGACAATCTAATCTGGCTCGATATGGAAATGAGCGGTCTGTTGCCAGACTCTGATCGTATTCTGGAATTGGCAGTCGTTGTCACAGATCCAGAATTAAATGTCATTGCAGAATCTCCAGTGCTTGTGATTCATCAATCTGATGCTGTGCTTGATGGAATGGATGCCTGGAATAAAGGTACGCACGGTCGATCTGGTTTAATGGAAAAAGTAAAGGCTTCAACACTAGATGAAGTTGCAGCAACTGAAATCATGATTGGATTTTTAAAACAACATGTCCCAGCAGGTAAGTCCCCTATGTGCGGTAACTCCATCTGCCAAGATCGACGTTTTATGGCGAGGTATATGCCAGAACTTGAAAAATACTTCCATTATAGAAACCTTGATGTCAGTACATTTAAAGAATTGGCACGACGCTGGAAGCCTGCTATTTATTCGGGATTTAAAAAAGCGAGTAAACATGAAGCGCTTGCCGATATCTATGAATCCATAGATGAACTTAAATACTATCGAGAACATTTTATTAAGCTTGATTAACTGTTTTATCAGTTTCAAGTTAAAAAAATGGGTGCAACTGGTGCACCCATAAGGAGGAGAAAGGCAGCTTAGGAGTAAGCCCGCTTTTCTATATGCATTAAGTGTGCCAGATTGTTTGGTTTTTTTAATGGGTATTAATAATGACGAGTTAATAATAGTTAAGTTATTAATTAATAATGTTTTAATTTTTACTTTAAATAGTTAAAAGGGAATTTAAATGGGATTGACGGCCTTTCTTTCTGTTGGATTAGGTGCCTCAATTGGTGCATGGCTCAGATGGCTGCTTAGTATTGGTCTTAATGCAGTATTTCCATTGCTTCCACTTGGAACCTTGATCGCCAATATGTTTGGTGGCTATTTGATGGGTTTGGCCATGGGTTTCATTACTTTGGGTGGCATGGTTAGCCCGGAGTTGCGCTTGCTTGTTATCACAGGGTTTCTTGGAGGCTTAACGACCTTTTCTACATTTTCTGCAGAATCTGTTAGTCTTATCTCTAGGGGTGATTATGGCTGGGCATCTTTACATCTATTGAGTCATCTGTTGGGGTCTCTTTTAATGACAGGCCTAGGATTACTTACCGTACAACTTCTGAAGTCATAAAATGAGTCTTAGATTAAGATTAAATTTACTTATCACAGCACTTTCTCTTGCCTTTATGTTGGCATCAGGCGCAGTGATTGTGAACGATGCCCGCACTTCTATTAAAGAACGTGTTGAGGCTGCTTCACGTGTCACTGTTCAATTGCTAGATACGGTTATTGTGAGTTCCGCCCTTAATCCAAGTTTGGGGAATACAACCGATGTGCTTAATAGTTTTTTAAGATCGTTGGGCTATGTCAGAAGTAGTGAAATTATCTTGTATGATATCCGAGGGAATGTTTTGTACGAGTCTCCTCCATCTCGGTATCGTAGTGAAATACATCCCCCAGTATGGTTTTTTAAATTAGTAAATCCCAAGCCTGAAGTTATCAAAAGACAAGTTCGTTATGGGCTGTTAATTGTTAAATCAAATGCTGCCGGATCTATTCGTGAAGCTTGGCGTGGCGTCAGTCAGTTGATGTGGATAGGTTTTGGCTTTTTTATTGTTTTAAATATGATGGTTTATTGGTTGTTAAGTCACTCTTTGAAGCCAGTGAATGATATTTTGGCAGCTATTAATAGGATGGAACAAGGTGACTTGAAAGTGCGATTGCAACCTATTCAATTGCCGGAATTTGATCGTATTGGGCACAGCTTGAATCGAATGGCTGAGTCCTTAGAGGCTGAGCGTCAGCTTGAAGAAAATAGGCAGTTAACACAATTAATTCAAACGCATATTGAGGACGAAAGACGGAGTCTAGCTCGTGAGTTGCATGATGAATTGGGTCAATATGTGACTGCAATTAAAACTTTTGCTGTTGGAATTGCGAATAAGACTGAAAGTAAAATGCCTGATGTAGCCTCCAATGCCCAAACAATCGTAGCTGCGGCTAATCATATTTATGATGGAATGCATAATATTATTAGACATCTTAGACCTGGGTCGCTTGATAATTTAGGCCTGTCAGAGACCTTGAGAGATGCAGTTAATCAGTGGCAAGCCACCAACCCCGAAGTTGCATTTACTTTGAACTTGTCAGGGAATTTGGATGCCCTAGGTGAGTCATTGAATATTAATTTTTATCGAATTATTCAAGAATCTGTAACCAATGCCTTGCGTTATGCCAAAGCAACTAAACTTGATATCAATTTAACGCATGCGGAAAATGGAGATTTGGTTTTGAATATCAAAGATAACGGTGTAGGGATGGCAACATTGAATGTTGATCAGACTCAGCATTTCGGTTTGTTGGGCATGCGTGAGCGTACTCAAGCATTGCATGGTAAGTTTTATGTGGATTCTGCTATTGGCAAAGGCACATCCATTACAGTTAGTATTCCAAAGGAAAATATTGCATGAGTAGTCCGATTAAAGTTTTGTTGGTTGATGACCATGCAGTTGTTCGCATGGGCTTTAAAATGTTACTAGAGTCTGCAGAAGATATTAAAGTGATTGCAGAAGCTGAGAGTGGTGAGCAGGGTGTTAAGTTTTATGTAGAGCATCAGCCTGACGTTGTTGTGATGGACATCACAATGCCAGGCATTGGAGGGCTTGAGGCGATTGATAGAATTATGGCCAAAGATAATTCGGCTAAAATTTTGGTTTTGTCAGCTCATGAAGACTCAGTTCATCCTAAGAGAGTCCTAAATGCTGGTGCTATGGGTTATTTAACGAAGCGGAGTGCGGCCGAAGAGTTAATTAAAGCTATTCGTATGGTAGCTAGCCGAAAAATGTATTTAGAAGCTAATATTGCCCAACAAATGGCTATTCAGCAGCTTAACGGCGAGAAAAATCCTGTAGATGTTTTATCTGATCGTGAGTTTGAAGTATTTATGTCGCTCGCTAAAGGGCAAACCACGAATGAAATTGCTGAGATTTTAAGTTTATCTCCACGCACAGTTGGTACGCATTTATACAATATTAAGCAAAAGCTAAATGCAAATAATTCAGCAGAGATTGCATTGATTGCAATGCGCTCAGGCTTAATAGATCCTTAATCAGCTTTTATTTCGTGCGTTGGCAACGACGCTCATTACGCCGCTACTAATAATGATTGCTATTGCTAGCCAGCGGTCAGCTGACAACAGTTCATTCCAAATTAATATCCCAAATAAGCTGGCTAAAACCACTGTGCTATAAGCTAGGCTGCCTACAACAAGTGGGTTTCCTGTTCGATATGCTCGCGTCATTGCAAGTTGCGCGATGGTAGCGCATAAGCCAATGCCTATGAGTATGGGAGCGTCTTGCCAAGTAATTGAATTAAAATGGTGAATCAGCATCCACGCACCACCACCTATTGTGCAAACCAGTGAAAAGTAGAAAACTGTGCGCCAATCAGGTTCGCCAGCTCGACCAAGCTGGGTCACATGAACGTAGACTAGTCCGGCTAATAAACCAGAAAGCAATCCCAACCCACCCGCCAATAGCTCACCATGGTGAATGCTGGGTTTGAGCAATAGCATAACGCCAAGAAATCCTGTCATTAGCGCAAAGATTAGAATTTTCCGTGGCTTTTCTTTAAGTGCAAAAGTTAAGATGGTCGCCATTGCAAGAGGTGATGTGTAGTTAAGCGTGATTGAGGTTGCAAGTGGCAGTTGGCCAATCGCATAAAAGAACATGACCATCGAAATAAATCCAATAATGGATCTAGACATTTGTTTGCTAAGGTAGGGTGTTTTTAAAGAAAGCTTTTTTATTTTTACATAAGAGAAAATAAAAACTAAGCCAAATAGTGAGCGGTAAAACACAAGTTCAGCGCTTGAGAATTTGATTGAGGCAATCTTAACTAAGACGCCCATAATTGCGAAAAAGAATGCTGCGACCAGCATCCATAAACTACCGAATTTAAATTGATTCACAGGTGCGGTTCTAGTTGCTTACGCAACCATAAGTGGAAGTGCTCTAAGCCGGTTTCCATTGGGTGTTGATAAGGGCCACGTTCATCAAGGTTGTTAGCAAAAAGTGCTTTACGGCCGTCATGCATGCGTTGACAAATTTCCTTGTCTTCTATGGCTGTTTCTTCGTAAGCAGCTTGTTGTGCTGCAATATATTCGCGTTCAAATAATGCAATATCTTCTGGATAGTAGAATTCAACGACATTGCTACATGCATCAACCCCTCGAGGGATGATATGCGAGACAACAAGCACGTTGGGATACCATTCAATCATTAAGAATGGATAGTACACCATCCAAATTGCACCTGCTTTAGGTAATTGATGGCCTTGGTATTGTTTGACTTGGTTTTGCCAATACTGGTAAATAGCTGAGCCTGTTTTAGTATTCGGCGGTTTGTAGCCAACTGTCTGAACACTGTATTCATCCCCAAATTCCCACTTAAGTGCATCGCAGTCGACAAATTGGTTGAGTCCAGGATGGAAGGGGCCGACATGGTAATCCTCCAAATAAACTTCAATAAAGGTTTTCCAGTTGAAGTTATATTCTTCCAACATGACACGATCAAGCATGTAGTTAGTGAAGTCAAAGTCTTGTTTGCAACCTAGCTTTGCCAAGTCTTCTGCGATATGGCGTTTGCCCTCAAATAGGAGGCCATTCCAGTTTGTGAGCTTGCTCGAGTTCAAATGTAAGCAGGGATTTTCATTGAAATGAGGTGCGCCCAGTAATTCACCCTCTAAATTGTAAGTCCATCGATGCAGTGGACAGACAATGTGTTGCGTATGCCCTTTGCCATTAAGCATGAGTGCTTGTCTATGGCGACAAATATTGCTGATGAGATTGATACCTTGCTGTGCATGAACTAGTGCTTTTGCATCTTGCATCCAGCCCAGGGTGTAAAAGTCGCCTTGGCTAGGGGTCATTAATTCATGGCCAACATATTTAGGCGCATTGGCAAATAGTGTTTTCTGTTCCAACGCATAAATCGCTGGATCTGTATACCAAGCTACTGGCAATTGCGACATGGCTTGCTGATTAATGTGTGAATTGGTGACAGATAACATCATGCTAACAATTAAATCTGAATTTCTATTTGCTTTTTAAAATTAATGGCGTGAATTAAATAGCTTAAAAGCTGATTCATGCCATTTACGCGAAGGGTGTGAATTTTGCCCGAACCTTAATTTTTTTCAAGTAAATTTTCTATTGAAACGACTTATTTGTTGATTGATTCGCAATGGAATTTTACTGGGTGAGGGGCGCTTAAATCTTGCTAAAAATGGCATTTTGAGATAATCTCAAGACTAATTAATTATAAATTTATTATTTGGCGGCTAACCCGCCTTTTCTTTTTTAAGAGCGCCAAAAGCGTTCCAATGAGTTTTGAGTAGAAACTACATGTCACATTTAATGAATACCTACGCCAGACAACCTGTTAGCTTTGTAAAAGGCGAAGGGGTCTGGTTATATGATGCTGAAGGCAATCGTTATCTAGATGCTTTGGCTGGCGTTGCGGTAAATGGTTTAGGTCATGCGCATCCTAAATTGGTTAAAGCGATTAGCGAACAAGCAGCTAAATTAATTCATGTATCCAATGTTTATCAAATTAACGAGCAAGAGCAGCTTGCTGATAAGTTATGTGAAATTTCTGGCATGGATAAAGTATTTTTCTGTAATTCTGGTTGTGAGGCAAATGAGGCATCAATTAAATTGGCGCGTTTGTATGGTCATAACAAAGGGATTAAGAGTCCTGAAATTATCGTTATGGAAAAATCATTCCATGGCAGAACCTTAGCCACATTGTCTGCCACTGGAAATCGAAAAACCCAGGCTGGTTTTGAACCATTAGTGAGTGGTTTTGTGCGAGTGCCCTACGATGATGTTGAAGCAGTTAAACAAGTGGCGGCAAATAATCCGAATGTGGTGGCGATATTAGTTGAGCCTGTGCAAGGTGAGGGTGGTATTAATATCCCGCATGACGCAAAAGGCTATCTGGAGCAATTGCGTGCGATTTGTGATGCAAATGGCTGGCTTTTGATGGTAGATGAAGTGCAAACTGGTATCGGCAGAACTGGCACTTGGTTTGCTTTTCAACATACCAACATCATGCCTGACGTGATGTCTCTTGCAAAAGGATTGGGTTCTGGCGTGCCTATTGGTGCTTGTGTCGCTAAAGGGATTGCTGCTGAGACTTTTACTTATGGCAAGCATGGATCAACGTTTGGTGGTAATCCGCTTGCCACTGCTGCAGGCATTGCAACATTAAAAACAATTGAAGAAGATGATTTGCGTGCACATGCTGAAGCCATGGGCGACGTCATTTGTGATGGCTTTAAAGCTGCTTTCGTCAATGAGCCTGGTGTTGTTGCTGTTAGAAATGCAGGCTTAATGATTGGCGTTGAGCTTGATCGTCCATGTGGCGACTTGGTCAAGCGCGCTTTGGCAGAAAAAGTATTGATTAACGTGACTGCCGACAAGGTGGTTCGTTTATTGCCGCCGCTCGTCATTAATCAAGCTGAAGCTGAGCAATTGGTTGCGATTTTAGCCAAAGTAATTAAACAATTTTTAAGCGAATAATTTTTGCAATTAAAAAATCCAAATTTTTGGTAAACAACATGTCTATTAAACACTTTCTACAATTTAATGATTTATCGCGTGACGAACTCAATTATATATTTGAGCGTGCGTTATGGATCAAGGCCCAATTTAAAGCCTACCAACAGTATTGGCCTTTATCTGATCGTA
>JBEIDM010000017.1:0-13655 GCA_040383445.1 Candidatus Methylopumilus sp.
AAGCAAGCCCCACTTTTAAAGCACATATCATTGATAGTCATGACAGCTTCAGCATAGGGGAATTAGAAATCACTCCATTTCCCGTACCACACGATGCTAGAGAGCCAGTGCAATATGTATTCTCAGACGGCGCAAAGAAACTTGGTGTACTCACTGATACCGGCTGCTCAACACCGCACATTGAGCACATGCTCAGTGCTTGTAATGCACTAGTACTTGAATGTAACCATGATTTAGATCTCCTTATGCAAGGTCCTTATCCCTGGTCACTAAAACAACGTGTGAGCGGAAGGCTTGGGCATTTAGATAACTCAACCGCAGCAAACATTCTGAAAAAATTAGATAACAGTCATCTGCAGCATTTAATTGCGGCGCATCTAAGCGAAAAAAACAATTCGCCTGAACTTGCAAAACAAGCATTGAGTGCATCACTGAATTGTGAAACAGAGTGGATAGGTATTGCTCAACAAAAGACGGGGTTTGATTGGCGCCAGATTATATAAATTAAGTTCAAGCAGAAAATAGACAATAAAAAAGCCGACACGAATGTCGGCTTTTTTAAAGAGTATTAAACTCTAGCTAATTACTTAGCTTCTGCAGCTGGAGCAGCTTCAGCAGGAGCAGCAGCATCAGCAGCTGGAGCAGCTTCAGCTGGAGCAGCTTCTGCAGCTGGAGCAGCATCAGCAGCTGGAGCAGCTTCTTCTTTTTGACCACAAGCAGTTAAAGCAAGAGCTAATAAAGCAGCTAACAAAGCAGAACGTGTCATTTTATAATCCTTAACAATATAAAAAAATAAACTATTTACGGCACTTGATTAAGCACCGAGTGTTTAAATTCTACCAGCATCTATTTAAAAAAACACTACCCTTATAGGGATTTAGAAGCTTTTTTTAAAAAAAATTCATGTTTTTGTAAGATTTGTCATTGATCAGCAATTTTAAAAGCAAAATAAAGGATTAATTAGCTGATTTATTCATCAGTAAAATTCAAAAATCCGTCTCTATACCACTCGTAAAATAAATTCGAGAGTTCATTATGCTGCTCAACAATTTTGCGACAAAGATCATTTTCAATAGAACGAACATTAGCAAGTAACTGAAGATAAAGATTAGCGCTCTTTTCAATCTCTACACATTCACCATTTAAATAGATGCCTTTTTTAGTGAATAACATTTGGCTCTTTAAACTTAATTGAATCCCAGACTGAGTCATCCGCTTTTTAAACTCAGCAAAACTAATTTCAGCAGGTGCTTCAAACAAGATATGGGCTTTGGGCTCCGTTAAATAACGTCCAAGAAAATCCGCAACATCTTTATCATCCCACTTCAACCCTTCTAACATTTGATGGACTGAAGAAATCATTGGGTGTGCAATTTCAGCAGGGGAATCCTGCAAACTAAGATCAGGATCGCGGTACTGTCCAAGTAAGGTTTTATGCTCTTGTAAATAATTAAGAAATTCACTGCCAAACTCTTGAGCAGACGGTGCACGAAAACCGATGGAGTAAGTCATACAATCACCAACAGCAATGCCCCAATGCGCAACATGCGGTGGCAAATAAAGCATATCCCCAGGAGATAAAGTCCATTCTTGGTCTGTATTAAAGTTTTTAAGAATACGAAGAGGCGAGCCTTCGACCAAGCTCAAGTCCTCCTGCTCACTGATGCGCCACAAACGCTGCCCAAGCCCCTGCAAAAGAAATACATCATAAGAGTCAAAATGTGGCCCGACACCACCACCATCGGGGGCATAGCTCACCATCAAGTCATCCAAACGCGCATGTGGAATAAAATTAAACTGCTGCAATAAGTCTGCGGCTTCTTGTAAATGATGATTCAGCTCTTGTACTAACAGTGTCCAATCGCGTTCAGGCAATTGAGCAAAACGGTCTTCATTAAAAGGTCCCTGCTCCATTTTCCACTGCTTACCCTTAAAAGAAATTAACCTGGACTGCGCATCTTCTTCACAAGCTAATCCAGCCAGCTCATCTGGACTGAGTAAACCAGAAAAACTAGGAATAGCATTGCGAACAAGCAATGGCTTTTTGTGCCAATAATCTTTTAAGAATTCTTCGGCACTGATGCCGCCTAACAAAGTCAACGCATTATTTTTAGTGGCTGTTCTGCCAAGTGAAGAAGTTTTTTTCATATTTGTATGATAGCGCATTGCAATAAATAACGATAAATCAGGTAAAATTTTACTATTGATTATTTTATAAATTGCTTAATTGAAAGAACCCATCATGCAAATCGCCATGAACACTGTAGTTTCTATGACATATGAACTTCGCGACGGAGACGGTAATGTACTTGAGTCAAGTGCAGAACCAGTGAGCTACCTTCACGGTGGTTACGACAATATTTTTCCTCGTGTAGAAGAAGAACTTCATGGAAAATCAGTCGGTGACACTGTCGAAATCGGCTTGGAGCCAGCAGATGCATTTGGCGAATACGACGAAGAGCTTGTCCAAATCGAGCCAGCAGCCGCATTCCCAAGCAAGGATCTAAAAGTTGGCATGCAATTCGAAGGCGAAGACGGATCTGGCGAAGTGATTTTATATACCATCACAAACATTGAAGACGGCAAAGTGGTAGTTGATGGTAATCATCCTTGGGCAGGTGAGCGTGTCGTGTTCAAGGCAACAGTTACTGGCGTTCGCTCAGCAGGCCAAGAGGAAGTATCGCATGGTCACGTTCATGGCGCAGGCGGTCATCATCACTAAACTGTAATTGAGTTTAAAAATAAAAAAGCACCGAAATTCGGTGCTTTTTTATTTAGCTGCGTATCCTAAATCATCGTTTTTAATCGATATAGCGTTTCCAACGCTTGCTTAGGTGTTAATTCGTCCGGCTCTAGCGTCTCAAGCTCGCTCACAACAGCATGTAAAGGGATTTTCGGCAACTCTGGTGCAACAAACATATCAACTTGCGGCCCAGCATCAATATTTTGTTTTTCAAGCTGCGTTAATTTACGTTTGGCTGCAGCAACCACGCTTTTAGGAATACCTGCTAACTGAGCCACTTGCAATCCATAACTTTGGTTTGCAGCACCCTCGTGTACCTGATGTAAGAACACAATACCGTTTTCATGCTCAGCCGCATCTAGATGCACATTGGCAACCTGTTTGAATTCTTCAACTAAACGAGTCAATTCAAAATAATGAGTCGCAAAAAGTGTGTAACTGCGATTTTTTTCTAACAACTGTTTCGCACACGCCCAAGCTAAACTCAATCCATCAAAAGTTGAAGTGCCGCGACCAATCTCATCCAGCAATACCAAGCTTTGCGAAGTTGCGTTATTCAAAATATTCGCAGTTTCTGTCATTTCGACCATAAATGTAGATCGGCCACCTGCCAAATCATCAGATGCACCTATCCGAGTAAAGATACGATCAATCTGTCCAATTTTTGCTGAAATCGCCGGCACAAAACAACCGCAATGAGCCAACAAAACGATTAAAGCCGTCTGACGCATAAAAGTCGATTTACCGCCCATGTTAGGGCCCGTAATCAACAGCATTTGTCGATAAGGCGACAGTGCAACATCATTAGCAATAAAAGGCTGTGCAATCTGCTCAACGACAGGATGACGCCCACCAACAATATTCAAACCGTCCTCATTGACGAACTCTGGGGCGACATATTTTAAAGCTTGGGCACGTTCAGCAAAGCTTGTTAACACGTCCAACTGAGCAACAGCGACTGCATTGAGTTGCAATGCTGGAATACTTGGTGCCAATTGATTTAAAATCAAATCGTAAAGCATCTTTTCACGCGCTAAGGCTCTATCATTTGCTGACAACACTTGATCTTCAAATGCCTTCAGTTCTGGTGTAATAAAACGCTCAACGTTTTTAAGTGTTTGCCGGCGTCTATATTCAGCCGGAGCATTCTCAGCTTGCGCACGACTAATCTCTATGTAGAAGCCATGCACACTATTGTATTCAACTTTCAAATTACTTAAGCCGGTGCGTTCCCGCTCTTCAGCTTCATACTTCAATAAAAACTCACCGCAATTCGCTTGCATACCACGGAGTTCATCCAACTCCGCATCAAAACCATCAGCAATCACACCACCTTCGCGTAAAACACTCGCTGGCTCTGATTTAATTGCATGAGCAAGTAATTCAGAAGCAAACTCAGGCACCAGCAATGCTTGTTTAATCTCAGAAATCAAAGCAGCCGCTTCAGAATCAAGGGAGGCCTGTATATGCGGTAGTTGCAACAGACTATCTCGCAAACTGGATAAATCTCTCGGTCTAGCAGTTTTTAGGGCAATCCGCGTAGTAATACGCTCAATATCCCCCACTGCACGCAAAGCAAGTCTTAAGGAAGCTAAGTCATGATGCTTAATTAATGCGGACACAGTTTGCAAACGTGAATTCACTTCAGAAAGTTGGCGCAAAGGATGATGCAACCAATGCCTCAAGAGACGAGCACCCATTGCTGTTTGTGTCGTATTTAACAATGAATATAAGGTCGGCGCAGACTCACCACGTATGGTTTGATCGATTTCTAAATTACGTCGAGTGGCCGCGTCTATTTGAATAAAATGACTTGATTGCTCAACTGTTAATCCATTGATGTGCGGCAAAGTAGTCCGCTGAGTATGTTTAATGTAGTCAAGTAAAGCACCTGCAGCTGCAATAGCAGGATGCAATTCTGCACAGCCATAACCAGCTAAATCAAAGGTATTAAACTGCTTAGTTAAAATATCAGTCGCAGAATCAAAGTCGAACTGCCAGGCACTCAATCGTCTTTTAGCACATGAATATTGCGTTACTGCAGGATGATTAAAATCATCAGCAATTAATAACTCTGCTGGTGAAATACGTTCAAGCTCCTGACCTAATAAACCAGGTGCAATTTCACTCAAGATAAACTCACCAGAAGCCAGATTGATTCGAGCTAAGCCAACTAGACCATCCCCAGGATACACGGCCAGCAATAAATTGTTACGCGTGTCATCAAGTAACGCACTATCAGTCAAGGTGCCAGGCGTCAAAATACGCATGACTTGACGTTCAACAGGACCTTTACTTTTTGCTGGATCGCCCACCTGCTCACAGATTGCAACGGCTTCACCTAGCTTGGTGAGTTTCGCTAAATATTGCTCAGCGGCATGATATGGCACGCCCGCCATTTTGATAGGCTCACCGTTTGATGAACCCCGTTTGGTTAATGTGATTCCCAATAAACGCGCAGCTTTTTCGGCATCTTCATGAAACAGCTCATAAAAGTCACCCATTCGATAAAACACAAGCATGTCTGGGTGCTGCGCTTTGATGGCCAGATACTGACGCATCATAGGCGTGTGTGACTCAAGCTCTAAAGAACTGGAATTGGGATGAATGTCAGTCAAAGATGTTCCAAAAGTACGTTAATCAATGTTGCGAAAATCAGCATCATTATGAGGCAATTTAGCTTGATATGTTACCGAACTTAATAATCAAGAATTAAACCATGCAGAAGAAACCCAATAAAAAAAGGCACACAATGTGTGCCTTAATTTTTAAGGCTTGAAAAATATCTCAGAAAATACGTGCTTTAGCTAAAATTTTAGCGTTCACATAACCTTTTTTGTCATAAGTGGTTTATTTAAAAATCAGAAATAAATTCGCACAATATTAGATGAAAATATTGTACTACAGGATTTTAGTGCTAAAAATACCATTGAAAATGGTCATTTTTAATAAATTTGGTACATTGTCCATATTTGTATTTATACTGATTAGACACCTCAACTTTGATACTGGTTTTTCAGTTTATTAAATTGGCCTTACTCAAAACAAAACGACAAACCAAACGTGTGAAATTAACGCGTTGCAAGCTATCTAAAAAAGATCAGCTCAAACTGATTGAGTTTTTTGTGCTCGGCGTTACTGCTAGATCTGCTGCCGACTTGCTAGAAATGCAACCGAATACTACGGCGCTGTTCTATCGAAAAGTTCGTGAGATCATTGCGTTCTATCTGTCCCAAGAAGCCAAAGAAATGTTTAACGGTGACTTTGTATTGGATGAATCACAGTTTGGCTTATCTCGCCGTGGCAAAGGCCCTTTAAGTGATGAAAATAAACGTGCAGTATTTGGTATGTTAGCCAGAGACGGCAAAGTATTTACCAAAATGACTGGTCAGATTAACGTTGACTTATTACTTGGTAATACAAACCTTGTAATACCTGACAGCATGGTTTACGGAGACAGCAACGCCGACACTTTAGATGTAAATGAGTTTCATCAAAAAAGTGTTCATCAGGCAGAAATTATTGATGCCGCAAAGTACTCGATTGGCGAAACAGAAAACTTCTGGAATCAAACAAAACGGGTATTAAGAAAATACAATGGCATTCCAAAATCCACTTTTCCACTATTCTTAAAAGAATGTGAGTTTAGGTTTAATTACGGCAGTCCAAAACAACAACTAAAAACATTAAAGGCTTGGACCGGTATTTAATCCTGTAGTACTTCCTATTAAAATCAATTCCAATATAATGGGCTTTGTTAAATCATAACAAAGCCTTTTTTATTTTGAATGACGCCTTCTCAACTAGACAAACTATTCACTCGCTTCTACCGTGCAGATACTTCAGGCAAAACTAATGGCACAGTGTAAGGTTTATGTTTAGTGAAAGAAGTTATGGAACTACACAGCGGTCGAATTGAAGTCTCATCAACCTTTGGAAAAGGAAGCCAAGTCTGTTTATGGCTTCCTTTGAATCAATAATTAACTTTTTGGCTCATCGCGATTTGATGCCATTTTTCAGGCCCTGTCGTGTGCACGGAAACTCCTTGAGCATCTACAGCAACTGTTACAGGCATATCTTTAACATCAAACTCATAAATCGCTTCCATGCCCAAGTCTGCAAAAGCAACGACACGTGCAGATTGAATTGATTTTGAAACTAAATAAGCTGCACCACCGACCGCAATTAAATAAACAGAATGATGTTTTTTAATTGAATTAATCGTTTCGTCTCCCCGCTCAGCCTTACCTATCATGCCAAGCAAGCCTGTTTTATCAAGCATCATATCGGTAAACTTATCCATACGCGTTGCTGTCGTTGGACCAGCAGGGCCAACAGCTTCGCCGCGCACAGGATCAACAGGACCAACGTAATAGATAAAACGATTAGTAAAATCAACACCTTCAGGCAATGATTCACCTCGAGCTAGAATTTCTGAAATACGTTTATGCGCAGCATCACGACCCGTCAACAACTTACCACTTAGCAATAAAGTTTCACCTGGCTGCCAAGTTTGAACATCCTCTGCTGTGACTGTATTTAAATCCACACGACGTGAGCCCTGATTAGGTGCCCAAGTCACATTAGGCCAGTCATTTAAATCGGGAGGCGTTTGTTTAACAGCACCCGAACCATTAAGCACAAAATGTGCATGGCGCGTTGCCGCACAATTAGGAATCACAGCAACAGGTAATGAAGCTGCGTGAGTTGGATAATCTAAGATTTTGACATCAAGCACTGTAGTCAATCCACCCAAACCTTGGGCACCAATGCCTAGCGCATTGATTTTATCTGCCAATTCCAGACGCAACTCTTCAATACGATTACTTGCACCATGCTTACGTAAGTCGGCTAAATCAAGCGGTTGCATCAATGATTCTTTAGCTAATAAAACTGCTTTCTCAGCTGTACCACCAATGCCCACACCCAAAACACCCGGCGGACACCAGCCAGCACCCATGTCTTGCACCACACTCAAAATCCAATCAACAATGCTATCAGATGGATTGAGCATCGCGAGCTTTGCTTTATTCTCTGATCCACCACCTTTAGCAGCAATATTCACTTCAATTGTATTGCCAGGCACTAAGCGTACATGGACGACCGCAGGGGTATTGTCTTTAGTGTTGGCACGCTTACCTGCTGGATCAGAAACAATTGAAGCTCTAAGAGGGTTATCAGGCAACATATAAGCCTGACGTACACCTTCATTCACCCAAGCCTCAATATCGGCGCCCTGCTCCCACTGTACGTCTGTGCCAACATTCACAAAAGCCACTACGATGCCAGTATCTTGGCAAATTGGACGCTTACCCTCTGCACACATACGAGAATTAGTTAAAATTTGAGCAATCGCATCTTTAGCTGCTGCCGATTGCTCATGCTCATAGGCGTGACCTAAAGCTTGGATAAAATCCACAGGATGGTAATAAGACATGAATTGCAAAGCGTCTGCGACGCTCGCAACAAAGTCAGCTTTAGTGATAATAGGTTTATTTAGACTCATGTACTTGATCTACTCAAAGCAATACTTGGATTCACGTCACGGCGTAAAATCTTGCCATTTTTAGTGCGTGGAAATTGGTCTGTAATATAAACCACTTTAGGTGCTTTGTATGCGGCCAAATGTTTTTTACCGAACGCGTATAAATCATCAGCATTCGCTGTACTACCTGGCTGCAGAATAATATAGGCAACCACTAAGACTTTATCTTTTTCGATCGTTTCCGCAACAGAAGCACAATCGGCAACTTCAGGATGAGACTTCAATACACGTTCAACTTCATATGGTGAAACACGGAAGCCAAAACTTTTAATAATGTCGTCTTTACGGCCTAAGAACCAAATATAACCATCGGCATCCATGCGCGCAAAATCACCTGTAATAAACCAGCCATCATGTTTATGCTTAGCTGTTTCTTCAGGTTGATTCCAATAGTTGATAAATAGACCTGGGTCAGTATCTGGAACGCTAATGACGCCCTCTTCACCTTGTGCAACAGGTTGCAATGTCTCTGGATCAAGCAAAGCAATATCATGACCTGGCTGAGCAAAGCCTGCTGAACCTGGACGAATTGGGCGAGATTTTGTTTCGCATAAATAATATGAAAACTCGGACATGCCGACCGCTTCATAAATATCAATCCCAAAACGCTCATGCCACTGGGCTAATACTTCATCAGACAAATGCTCGCCAGCACTCATGCAGTAGCGCAAGCTGGGCAAGTCTTTTTGTACAAACTCTGTCTTTTGCAAAATCTGACGATAAATTGTTGGTACGCCAATAAAAATTGTTGCCTGGTGCTTTTGGATCAATCGTGGCCAAGTATTAGCATCGTTTTTACCTTCATGTACGATGACAGTCTTGCCTTGGTAAAGTGGATCCATCAAGCCTGTACCAAGCACATAAGTCCAATTGAACTTACCTGAATGCATAATCCGGTCGCCGTTCGGGCTAAAGTCAAACCAGTACTTAGATGCCGGCTGGCGACCTATCATTGAACGATGAGCGTGTAATACGCCTTTTGGATAACCCGTAGTACCAGAGGTATAAACCAAATAAGCAGGATCATCTGATTTGGTTTGATGAGGCGCATCCCAAGAGGCAATAGCTTCTAGACTAGAAGCTAAATCTAATACTTCTAATCCTTCTGCAGGGAGACATTCCCCATCACCAGAGAGTAATACATGAGTTAAACCAGCAACGCCATTTAAGCCTTCACGTAATGTTTTCCATGCAGCCTTATCAGTCACCAGCACACGTGCGCCAGAATCTTTTGCCAAATACACAACTTCATCGGCCGTGAGTAAAGTAGAAGTCGGTACTGAAATCGCTCCACGTTTCATTGCGCCTAAAAAAGCCGTCGGATAATCCAAACTATTTGGCAAACGAATAAGTACACGATCACCAGCATCGATTCCAATATTACGTAGCAACTGCGCAAACTGACTAGTCCGCTTTGATAGCCCAGCAAAGGTAATTTCGGAAGTACCAAGCGAGTCATCTTCTACAATCATTGCAATCGCTGATTCTGTTGGCGTACCAAGATGGATATCAGTACAAGCAACACCAATATTAAAGTGTGCAGGCACTTGCCACACCCATTTTTCAAACGGTGCGAATGGTGCCTGTGTCGTCGTTGCTGACATTTGGTTACTCCCTTTAACTTAATCTTCGGTATTAATTTATGCTTATAAAATAGGCTTATAGAATTAAGCCATATGGCCAGTTTTGACTGATCACTTGTGTTGGCAACATTTGCATCACAGCAAGTGCAAACTTAGTATCTTCCGGGCCTAATGCACGTAGAGCATTTGCGCGAAGCAATGTTTGTAAAGCCTTACCAAACATAGGCGGATCAAGCATTTCACCTTCAAATTTAATCGCACCTCCAAGTAGCGCATCAGCTTCAATTGCTGCTTTTAGGATTTTAATTTTTTGAGAAATCTCAGTTGGTGATGGCGTATAAGCAACCTTACACAAATGAATATGGGCTGGATGAATCACTTGCTTACCGGTTAAGCCCATCGCTGCTTCTTGGCATGCGTGCTTATAAACAATTCTGGATTCATTTTCACCGTGTAGATCGAGCCAACGACGAACATCATGTGGCTCTAAGAATTTCTCAGGCATGCTACTTGAACCGATTAAGGTTTCCACACCACCAATCACACCCTTACCAGCAATACGCGCTTCAAACATCAGCTGGTTCATATAATACTTAAGCTCTTCGGTCCAGTTTTCTGGGGTGATATGAATACCCATCGCTTTTGAAAAATCGTGAATACCAAAAACAACGTGTTTAACAGTTGAATACTGTAACAATTCATGGGCGATTTTGAGCGATTTAGGATGCTCAATAATTGGTTGTATAGTTAACTTATCGTTCCAACCAGTAAGCAAATTAGATAAGTCGCGGACTTCAGCAGCACCATAAGCTTCACCAGCTTTAGCCAACATCACCACATCAATCACATCCGCCATGTCGCGCACAAAAGCCATATCGCGCTCATATTCTTCAGTTCTGAAAGGATTTACACGAACTGCGATCGATACTTTTTTATTGCCGTTCATGAATGCTGGCAATTCTTGCCTGAGCAAATCACGGCTCATTTCTTTTTGACGGCAGCCATCTTCTAAGTCAAAAATTAAAGTGTGCGCATGCGTATTTAACGCATGTTTTTTCATACGTTTAGATGCTGCTTCTAAATCTTCATAAATACCCTGTGCTGGCGAATATTTGACAGGTGGATAGTAGAGCTGAATACCAGGCCAGTAATCGCCTAGAACATGTGGTGAAACCACGCGGCAGTAATCTGCATTCGCGTAAGGATCAGAGTTGTAGGTTTCTGAATTTGGGGCTTGTTGTTGGCTCATATTATTTCCCTATTTTTAACGCAATGATGCGTCACCACTTAAGATTGCAGGCTCACCACGCAGCCAAACAATAATTTGTTCTTGATGCTGACTTTTCAAACTACTGCTATCTGAAACTAAATTCCATAACTGCTGATCAGGCAAATCAAGTAGTTCATCTAAAGCCTGAATCTGCAAATTAGATAAGTTTGGTAAATACTGCTTAACAAAATCAGTAAATAACAAATCTAATTCAAGCATACCGCGGCGACAACGCCACTCCATACGTTTTAAAGAAGTGCTATCTAAAGACTTGCTTTCCATTATTTAAAATTCTGCTTCACTTTTAAGGCTTTAATCTCGTTAATCGCTTTAGATGGATTTAAACCTTTAGGACACACATCCACACAGTTCATAATGTTATGACAGCGATACAAACGATAAGGATCTTCTAAGTTTTCCAAACGCTCTTCTTGCGCTTGATCTCGACTATCCGAAATAAAACGATATGCCTGCATTAAACCAGCCGGACCAACAAACTTATCTGGGTTCCACCAGAATGATGGGCAAGAGGCCGTACATGCACCACATAAAATACACTCATAAAGCCCATCTAACTTTGCCCTATCTTCTGGCGATTGCAGACGCTCTGTCGTTGGTGGCGTGTCATTATTAATGAGGTAGGGCTTAATTGAATTGTAATGAGCAAAAAATTGCTCCATATCAACAATCAAATCACGAATGACTGGAAGACCTGGCAATGGACGTAACACAACTGGCTGCTTAATTCCTTCTAGCGGAGTAACACAAGCCAAACCATTTTTTCCGTTAATATTCATTGCGTCAGAACCACACACACCTTCACGACATGAACGACGTAAACTCAATGTGTCATCAAGCTCTTTAATTTGAATTAATGCATCCAGCAACATGCGTGTATCTGGAGCTAGCTCAATGTCGTAATCCTGCATATAAGGATCTTTATCAACATCCGGATTAAAGCGATAGATTGAAAATTTCATAGATATCCTTTGCCCCAATTAGTAAGTTCTTGCGACTAGCGGGAAGCTATCAACAGTGAGTGGTTTTAGACGCACAGGCTTGTAAGCAAGGCGGTTTTCTTGACTGTAGTGCAATGAATGTTTAAGCCATTTTTCATCATCACGATTAGCGAAGTCTTCACGGCAATGTGCGCCACGACTCTCTTGGCGTGCTTCAGCAGCAACCATCGTTGCTTTTGCTACTTCAATCAAATTCTCTAACTCAAGCGCTTCAATACGTGCGGTATTAAATACTTGGCTCTTGTCTTTAATTTCTAATGATTTAATGCGCTCTTCAACCTGCATGATTTCACGTACGCCTTTACTCATTAGCTCAGGGAAACGGAATACGCCACAATGGACTTGCATGGTTTTACGCATTGCATCACCGACTTCAGCAACGTTCTCACCTGAAACTTGCGCATCCAATCTCGCCAAACGTGACTGCGTCAAATCAGCAAAGTCAGCAGGTAAAGGTTTATGGCTAGTATTGCTTACGGTCTTCACCGTATGATTTCCTGCGGCGAGGCCGAACACCATTAAATCTAATAATGAGTTAGATCCCAAACGATTAGCGCCGTGCACAGAAACACATGCACACTCTCCAATTGCATACAAACCATTTACCACTTGATCGCCATCGATCACTTGCCCATCAAGATTAGTTGGAATACCACCCATCATGTAATGCACAGTTGGAACGATAGGGATCGGTGAGTAAACGGGGTCAACATTCGCAAATTTAATCGCAATATTACGAATGCCCGGCAAACGACTATCAATCACTTTTTCGGACAAATGATCAAGCTTAAGTAGAACAGCTTGGCCGTCGATACCAACGCCACGACCTTCTTTTACTTCTGTTGCAATTGCACGTGAAACAACATCACGGCTTGCTAAATCTTTTGCATTTGGCGCATAACGCTCCATGAATCGCTCGCCCTGGCTATTCAATAAATAGCCACCTTCTCCACGCGCACCTTCAGTAATCAGAACCCCTGATCCGGCAACGCCAGTTGGGTGGAATTGCCAAAACTCCATATCTTGTAAAGGCAAGCCAGCACGCGCCGCCATTCCCAACCCATCACCTGTATTAATAAATGCATTGGTGCTCGCTTGGAAAATACGTCCACCGCCACCAGTAGCAAAGATAGTTGCTTTTGCATGAAGGGCAAAAACCTTGCCTGTTTCAATTTCCATGGCTGTTACGCCTAATATGTCACCTTCAGCATCACGAATTAAATCGAGCGCGAACCACTCAATTAAAAAATCTGTTTTTGCATAAACATTACGTTGGTAAAGCGTGTGCAACATTGCATGACCTGTACGATCGGCTACGGCACAAGTACGCGCTACTGATTCAGCACCGTATTTTTTAGACATCCCGCCAAAAGGACGTTGGAAAATTTTGCCGTTCTCTAAACGATCAAAAGGCATACCGAAATGCTCTAGCTCATAAATAGCTTCAGCAGCGTTCTTACACATAAACTCGATAGCGTCCTGATCACCTAGATAA
>JBEIDM010000018.1:0-13495 GCA_040383445.1 Candidatus Methylopumilus sp.
GGCAGCCGATCGCACGGATCCTGCTTCGATCGATCCCGCTTTGTTGCAACAGCAGTTGTACCGCGTGGGCATAACAATCTGCCAGATCGGCTTCTGCTAAACCCAAACGTTCAATTTCATTGGCGCCAGGCTGCGCCAAAAGCGCCAATTCTGCTTTTAATTCAGCAGGGATATCGCGGTAGTCGAATTTCATGCCTTGTGAAGCCTCATCCCAATAGATGGCCTTCATTTTGATTAGATCGATCACGCCTTCGAATTTCTCTTCAGCACCGATAGGCACTTGCAAAGGAATAGGGTTGGCTTTAAGACGTGCACGCATTTGATCGTACACTTTGAAGAAGTTAGCGCCGGCACGGTCCATTTTATTCACGAACGCGATACGTGGCACTTTGTATTTATTGGCTTGACGCCAAACAGTTTCAGATTGAGGTTGTACACCACCCACAGCACAGTAAACCATGCAGGCGCCATCTAGCACACGCATAGAACGCTCAACTTCAATAGTGAAGTCAACGTGGCCTGGGGTATCAATAATGTTGATACGATGCTGATCAAACTGTTTAGCCATACCAGCCCAGAAACAGGTTGTCGCTGCAGAGGTAATAGTAATACCACGCTCTTGCTCTTGCTCCATCCAGTCCATCGTTGCAGCGCCATCATGCACTTCACCGATTTTGTGGTTCACACCAGTGTAAAAAAGAATACGTTCAGTTGTCGTTGTTTTACCAGCGTCAATGTGCGCACTAATACCAATGTTACGGTAGCGTTCAATAGGGGTTTTACGAGCCACAGCGATTACCTTTTTTCTTTATATCTGTTGATTAGAAGCGGAAATGTGAGAATGCTTTATTAGCTTCAGCCATACGGTGAACTTCTTCACGTTTCTTCATTGCAGAACCGCGACCTTCAGAAGCTTCAACTAATTCAGCAGCTAAACGCAAGCCCATTGATTTTTCACCACGCTTACGCGCAGCATCACGCAACCAACGCATTGCCAAAGCACTACGACGATTTGGACGAACTTCAACTGGCACTTGATAGTTAGCACCACCAACACGGCGGCTCTTAACTTCAACGATCGGGCGCAAATTGTTAATTGCTAACGTAAACACTTCAAGCGCATCCTTGCCACTTTTTTCAGTAACTTGGTCAAATGCGCCATATAAAATACGCTCAGCAACTGATTTTTTACCACCAGTCATCAATACGTTTACAAATTTAGAAACTTCTTGGCTACCAAATTTTGGATCAGGCAAGATGTTGCGTTTAGGGACTTCTCTACGTCTAGGCATTTTTCTCTATTCCTTAGTTTAGGCGACTAGGCCTGGCATTAAGCCTCTTTAGGGCGCTTAGCACCGTATTTAGAACGTGACTGCTTACGGTCTTTAACACCAGCAGTATCCAAACTACCACGTACCATATGGTAACGAACACCCGGTAAATCCTTCACACGACCACCGCGTAGTAAAACCACGCTATGCTCTTGCAAGTTATGGCCTTCACCGCCGATGTAACTAATTACTTCGTAACCGTTAGTCAAACGCACTTTTGCAACTTTACGCAAAGCTGAGTTTGGCTTTTTAGGTGTTGTTGTGTAAACACGTGTACAGACACCACGCTTCTGTGGACAGCTCTCTAAAGCTGGCACTTTGCTCTTGGTGACCACTTTTTGGCGCGGTTTGCGCACTAATTGATTGATGGTTGGCATAACCTTTAATCCTGTAAAAATTACGGGATGGCGAAATTCGCCATCCCGAAAAACCTAGCATTCTATTTAGCGTTCAATACATTGTCAAGCAATCTCGGTACTTCCTGTTTCTGATTCAGGCACTTCCGACACTGCCACTTCTGTAATTTCCGCCTCTTGAATAACTGCTGGTGCTGCATCTACACCACTCGCTTGACGCTTACGCGTTTCATGATAGGCAAGACCAGTACCTGCAGGTATTAAACGACCTACAATAACGTTTTCTTTCAGACCACGTAATTCATCACGTTTGCCCAGAATTGCAGCTTCGGTTAGAACACGTGTTGTTTCTTGGAACGATGCAGCAGAAATGAATGAATCTGTTGATAACGATGCTTTTGTAATACCTAGCAACACATATTCATATGACGCTGGACGTTGGTCAAGCGCAACCACTCTTTCATTTTCAGCCAATACATCTGCACGCTCTACTTGCTCACCCATGATGAATGTTGTATCGCCTGCATCTGAAATACGTACACGACGCAACATTTGACGAACAATCACTTCAATGTGCTTATCGTTAATCTTAACGCCTTGCAAACGATAAACGTCTTGCATTTCGTCAATAATATAACGCGCCAATGCTTCACGACCTTGCAATCTCAAGATGTCTTGAGGATCAGCTGGACCGTCAACAATGCTTTCACCCTTAGTAACCACTTGACCGTCATGCGCTGTCACATGCTTGTCTTTAGGGATCAAGTATTCATGAGTTACGCCATCCAAATCGGTAAATACTAAACGTTGTTTACCTTTAGTATCTTTACCAAATGAGACTGTACCAGTCACTTCAGCACGTAAACCTGCATCTTTTGGTGAACGCGCTTCAAACAATTCAGCAACGCGCGGCAAGCCCCCAGTAATATCACGTGTTTTAGATGACTCTTGTGGAATACGCGCCAGCACTTCACCAACGCCAACCTCTTGACCATCTTTCACAGTAATAATACAACCTAACTGGAAGGTCACATTCACAGATGCTTCACCACCAGTAACCTTAACTTCATTACCGTTAGCATCTAATAACTTAACTTGCGGACGTAAGCCTTTAGTTTGACCAGCACGTTGTTTTGGATCAATAACAACGAGTGATGACAAGCCAGTCACTTCGTCGATCTGTTTTGCAACAGTGATGCCTTCTTCAACGTTCTCAAACTTCACGCGACCTGCATACTCAGTAATAATTGGGCGAGTATGCGGATCCCATGTTGCAATTGCTTGACCAGCTTTAACTTGCTTACCATCGGTTGCAACAAGCGTCGCGCCATAAGGCACTTTATGACGTTCACGTTCACGACCGTTATCATCTTGAATAATCGCTTCACCATTACGTGAAATCACCACTTGCTCATTACGAGCATTAGTTACGTAACGCATTGTCGAGCTAAAGCGTACGATACCGTTTGACTTACTTTCCACTTGACTCACAGAAGCCGCACGAGAAACCGCACCGCCGATGTGGAATGTACGCATTGTCAACTGAGTACCTGGCTCACCGATAGATTGCGCAGCAATCACACCAACAGCTTCACCCATGTTAATCAATTTGCCGCGACCTAAGTCACGACCGTAACATTTCGCACAAATACCATAGCGTGTTTCGCAAGTAAGTGCTGTACGTACTTTGACTTCATCGATACCTAATGCATCAATATTTTCAACTTCATCTTCAGTCAACAAAGTGCCAGCTGGGTATACAACTTCTTGTGTTTCTGGATTGACGATATCAAGCGCAGCTGTACGACCCAAGATACGGTCATGTAATGGCTCAACTACTTCACCACCCTTAACCAAAGCTTTAGTCACTAAACCATCACTTGTACCACAATCACGCTCAGTCACTACCAAGTCTTGAGTCACATCGACTAAACGACGTGTTAGGTAACCTGAGTTAGCTGTTTTCAAGGCTGTATCGGCAAGACCCTTACGCGCACCGTGAGTTGAAATAAAGTATTGCAAAACGTTCAAGCCATCACGGAAGTTCGCAATAATTGGCGTCTCAATAATTGAACCATCAGGCTTAGCCATCAAGCCACGCATACCAGCAAGCTGTCTAACCTGAGCTGCTGAACCGCGGGCGCCAGAGTCAGCCATCATGTAAATTGCATTGAATGATTCTTGACGTAACGCTTTACCATCTTTGTCTTTAGCTACATTACCTGCAGCATCAAGCACGTTTTCTTCTTTCAACTGTTTCATCATAGCGTCTGCGACTTTATCGCCAGCACGACCCCAGATATCAACAACCTTGTTATAACGCTCACCTTGCGTTACCAAACCAGAAACATATTGATCTTCAATCTCTTTCACCTCAGCTTCAGCTGAAGCAATCAATTGACCTTTTTCTGGTGGAACCAACATGTCGTTAATGCTGATAGAAATACCTGCGCGTGTTGCATAGGTATAACCCATTCCCATGAGCTTATCAGCCAAGATAACTGTTTCACGAATACCAACTTTACGGAAGCCAGAGTTAATCAAGCGTGAGATCTCTTTTTTCTTCAACGCTTTATCAATTAAGCTGAACGGTAAACCTGCCGGCAAGATTTCCGACAATAACGCACGACCAACCGTTGTTTCGTAACGATTAATTTTTTCGTGCTTAGTACCGTCTAAATCCACATCATATTCTTTGATACGTACTGTGATTTTTGCGTGCAAATCAATCTGACCACCGTCATATACACGCTGAACTTCAGCAACGTTCGCAAAACGCATACCCTCACCACGAGCCGCAACTTTTTCACGCGTCATGTAGTAAAGACCCAACACGATATCTTGTGAAGGCACAATAATTGGTTCGCCGTTTGCTGGAGAAAGCACGTTGTTTGAAGCAAGCATCAATGTGCGCGCTTCCATTTGCGCTTCCAAGCTCAATGGTACGTGAACCGCCATTTGGTCACCGTCAAAGTCGGCGTTAAACGCAGCACAAACCAATGGGTGCAATTGAATTGCCTTACCTTCGATCAATACTGGTTCAAACGCTTGAATACCCAAGCGGTGCAATGTAGGCGCACGGTTTAGTAATACCGGATGCTCGCGAATTACGTCTTCTAGGATATCCCATACTTCTGGACCTTCCTCTTCAACTTTTTTCTTCGCAGCTTTAATCGTTGTCGCTAAGCCCAATACTTCTAGCTTATGGAAAATGAATGGCTTGAATAGCTCAAGTGCCATTTTCTTAGGTAGACCGCATTGGTGCAGTTTCAATTGTGGACCAACCACAATCACTGAACGACCAGAGTAATCCACACGCTTACCAAGCAAGTTTTGACGGAAACGACCGCCTTTACCCTTAATCATATCTGCAAGCGATTTCAATGGACGCTTGTTAGCGCCAGTCATCACTTTACCGCGACGACCGTTATCTAATAGTGAATCCACCGCTTCTTGCAACATACGTTTTTCGTTACGTACGATAATTTCAGGTGCTTTTAACTCTAACAAGCGTTTAAGACGGTTGTTACGGTTAATCACACGACGATACAAATCGTTCAAATCTGAAGTAGCGAAACGGCCACCATCCAATGGCACTAATGGACGTAGTTCTGGCGGAAGAACTGGCAATACTTCAAGAATCATCCATTCAGGTTTAATCCCTGATTTTTGGAATGCTTCAAGCACTTTCAAGCGTTTTGCAATTTTCTTGATCTTAGCTTCTGAACCAGTCTCACCTAAGTCTTTACGTAATTTTTCAATTTCGTTGTGCACATCCATCGTACGCAATAATTCACGCACAGCTTCAGCACCCATCACCGCATTGAATTCATCACCGTACTCTTCAACTTTTGCAAGATAGTCATCTTCAGTCAATAACTGACCGCGTGTAAGTGGCGTCATGCCAGGCTCAATCACGATATATGCTTCGAAGTAAAGTACACGTTCGATATCACGCAATGCAATATCAAGCACCATGCCTAAACGGCTTGGCAAGCTCTTTAAGAACCAAATGTGAGCAACTGGGCTAGCCAATTCGATGTGAGCCATACGTTCACGACGCACTTTTGACAATGTGACTTCAACACCACATTTTTCACAAATCACACCACGATGTTTTAAGCGTTTGTATTTACCGCACAAGCACTCGTAATCTTTGATAGGGCCAAAAATTTTTGCGCAGAACAAACCGTCACGTTCTGGTTTGAATGTACGGTAGTTAATGGTTTCTGGCTTTTTAACTTCACCATAAGACCATGAGCGAATTTTCTCAGGAGAAGCTAGCGCGATTTTAATCGCGTCAAATTCTTCTTCTTGAGTGACTTGCTTAAATAAGTCTAATAGAGCTTTCATTTAATCTCCTTAGTTTCGCTTGAGCGAATGCCTAAACTGTTAGTTACGATCAAGGTCGATATCGATAGCGAGTGAACGAATTTCTTTCACTAACACATTGAATGACTCTGGCATGCCAGCATCAATCTTATGTTCGCCCTTCACGATATTTTCATAAACCTTGGTACGGCCAGAAACGTCATCAGACTTCACTGTGAGCATTTCTTGTAAGGTGTATGAAGCGCCATAAGCCTCCAATGCCCAAACTTCCATCTCACCAAAGCGCTGACCACCGAATTGAGCTTTACCGCCCAATGGTTGCTGCGTAACCAAACTGTAAGGGCCTGTAGAACGTGCATGCATTTTGTCATCAACCAAGTGATGCAATTTCAATACGTGCATATAACCAACAGTCACTGGACGCTCAAATGGATCACCAGTACGACCATCAATCAATTGAACCTGCGTTTTACCAGCAGAGAATTTTAATTGTTGTGTACGTGGGTCTTCATCTGGGAACGCCAAATCAAGCATTGCCTTAATATCCAATTCCGTTGCACCGTCAAATACTGGGGTTGCAAAAGGTACGCCGCGCTCTAGATTCTTCGCCAACTCCAACACTTCTTTGTCAGACAATGATTTGATGTCTTCACTCTTACCATTGCTGTCGTTGTAAATTTGATCTAAGAACTTACGCACTTCAGATGTTTTAGCTTGCGTTTGCAACATGTTGCCAATACGCATACCAAGACCCTTAGCTGCCCAACCTAAATGGGTTTCAAGAATCTGACCAATATTCATACGTGATGGAACGCCTAATGGGTTCAACACAATATCAACCGGTGTACCATCTGCCATGTGTGGCATATCTTCAACAGGGGCGATTTTAGAAATAACACCCTTGTTACCGTGACGACCAGCCATCTTATCGCCTGGCTGAATACGACGTTTAACGGCCAAGTAAACCTTAACCATTTTTTGAACGCCGGCTTGCAAATCATCGCCTTGTGTCAATTTACGTTTTTTCTCTTCAAAACGATTGTCGAACTCAACACGAGCTTGCGCTAAACCATCTTTCAATTGCTCTAATTGACGAGCGGTTTCTTCGTCAGATAAGCGAATATCAAACCAATCATAACGACCAATAGCTTGCAGATAGTCTGCAGTCACTGTTTCGCCTTTTTTAAGTTTGTTAGGGCCACCTGTTGCAGTTTTGCCTTCAATCAAACGCTGAATACGGCCAAACGCATCATCTTCAACAATACGCATTTGGTCAGCCAAATCTTGTTTGTAATGCCCTAATTGGTCATCAATGATTTGCTGGGCACGTGCATCTCGCTCGATACCTTCGCGAGTAAACACTTGAACATCAATCACGGTACCTGACATACCTGAAGGTACGCGCAAGCTAGTGTCTTTAACGTCAGAAGCTTTTTCACCGAAAATCGCACGGAGTAATTTCTCTTCTGGTGTTAACTGAGTCTCACCTTTAGGTGTCACTTTACCCACAAGCACGTCACCAGCTTCAACTTCGGCGCCAATGTAGATAATGCCTGATTCATCCAAACGACCAAGCATACGCTCAGACAAGTTTGAAATATCACGGGTAATCTCTTCGGCACCCAACTTAGTATCACGAGCAACGACTGATAGTTCTTCAATGTGAATTGAAGTGTAGCGATCATCAGCAACAACGCGCTCAGAAATTAAGATCGAATCTTCGTAGTTATAACCATTCCATGGCATAAATGCCACGAGCATGTTTTGACCAAGTGCCAATTCACCCATATCGGTTGAAGCACCATCAGCAATAATGTCGCCACGCGCTAAAACATCACCAACATTCACAAGTGGTCGTTGGTTAATATTTGTATTTTGGTTAGAACGTGTGTACTTAGTTAGGTTGTAAATATCAACACCAACTTCACCGGCAACCGCTTCATCATCATGCACGCGAATCACAACGCGGCTTGAGTCCACGTAATCAACGATACCACCACGACGAGCTTGCACTGTTGTACCTGAGTCAATTGCCACTGTACGTTCAATACCTGTGCCTACCACAGCTTTTTCAGCACGCAGACACGGCACAGCTTGACGTTGCATGTTTGCACCCATCAATGCACGGTTCGCATCATCGTGTTCCAAGAATGGAATAAGTGAAGCTGCGACAGAAACAATTTGACCTGGTGCCACATCCATATATTGAACACGATCAGGTTGCGACATCGTAAATTCATTGTGATATCGAGCAGAGATCAGATCTTCTTTAAATTGACCTTTGCTATCTAATTCAGTGTTTGCTTGCGCAATCATGTACTGACTTTCCTCAATCGCTGAGAGAAAATCAATTTTCGAGCCCACTTTATTGCCTTCAACACGACGATATGGTGTTTCTAAGAAACCATATTTATTTGTTCGTGAATAAAGCGCAAGTGAGTTAATCAAACCAATGTTTGGGCCTTCAGGCGTTTCAATCGGACAAACACGGCCATAATGGGTTGTATGAACGTCACGCACTTCAAAGCCGGCACGTTCACGAGTCAAGCCGCCAGGTCCCAATGCTGATACACGACGTTTATGTGTAATTTCAGACAATGGATTAGTTTGATCCATAAACTGACTTAATTGGCTTGAGCCAAAGAATTCACGAATCGCACTTGAAACAGGTTTCGCATTGATCAAATCATGTGGCATTAAATTGTCTGATTCCGCTTGGCTCAACCGCTCTTTGACAGCGCGCTCTACACGAACCAAACCAGCACGGAATTGGTTCTCAGCCAATTCACCTACTGAACGAATACGACGATTACCTAAGTGATCGATGTCATCAATTTCACCGCGGCCATTGCGCAATTCAAGCAACACACCAACCACAGCTAAAATGTCATCATTTGAAAGTGTCGAAGCACCCTCAGCACCTTGAGGTCCAACTTTTGCATAGAACTTTTGTAACCATGCAGCAGTACGCTCTTCAATTTTCTCAGGGAACGCACGACGATTAAACTTCATGCGACCTACTACTGACAAATCGTAACGATCAGGATTAAAGAACAAGCCTTCGAATAATGCTTGTACAGCATCTTCAGTTGGCGGCTCACCTGGGCGCATCATGCGATAAATAGCTACACGCGCACTATATTGGTCAGGAATTTCATCAATACGTAATGTTTGTGAAATGTAATCACCGTGATCTAAATCGTTAGCATAAAGTGTATTGATTTTTGCCACTTTGGCTTCAATCAACTTCTCTAACAAACTTTCCGTGATTTCGTCGTTTGCGTTAGCAACAACTTCACCAGTTTCTTTATCTACGATATTAGCAGCGATTGTGCGGCCTAAAATAAACTCTTCTGGCACAGCAATTTTACTGATTCCAGCTTTTTCCATATCACGAATATGCTTAACCGTAATACGTTTATCTTTAGCAACGATTACTGTGCCATCTTTGCTAACGATATCGAATTTAGCAACTTCACCACGCAAACGCTCTGGCATTAACTCGAACTGAACTGCTTTTGCTGATAAATGGAAAGTATCAACATCGTAGAATGTTTCTAGAATTTGCTCAGGGTTATAACCCAATGCTTTAAGCAAAATAGTCACCGGCATCTTACGACGACGATCTACGCGGAAATATAAATAATCTTTCGGATCGAACTCGAAATCCAACCATGAACCACGGTAAGGAATAATACGAGCTGAGAATAACAATTTGCCTGAGCTATGTGTTTTACCGCGGTCATGCTCAAAGAATACACCTGGACTACGATGCAATTGAGAAACGATGACACGTTCTGTTCCGTTAATCACAAAAGAACCATTCTCAGTCATCAAAGGCAATTCGCCCATGTAAACTTCTTGTTCTTTCACTTCTTTAACGGTTGGCTTCGAAGCCTCTTTGTCCATGATAGTCAAACGTACTTTGACGCGCAGCGGTGCTGCATAAGTCAAACCACGTTGCTGACATTCTTTAACATCGAATGGCTCAGCACCAAGGTTATAACTCACGTAATCTAAACGTGCGTTACCTGAATGGCTAACAATTGGAAAAACAGAATTAAATGTTGCTTGTAAACCAGCATCTTCACGTTTATCAGCAGTAACATTTGCTTGAAGAAACGCAGCATAAGATTCTAATTGCATAGCGAGCAAGTATGGTACTTCTTGCACGCTCTCGCGTTTAGCAAAACTCTTACGAATACGTTTTTTTTCGGTAAAGGAATAGCTCATAGCGTCTCCTAAAGGGGGTAAAAGGTAGAAGGCAAGACACTTAAATTTGATGCCCTATCTTCTACCATCTTAAAAATGGTGAAGGCTGACGGTTTCCCGTCAGCCTAAATCTTACTTACAACTAGAATTACTTAACTTCGCCAGTTGCGCCAGCTTCGATCAGTTTTTTCAATGTTTCATCAGCGTCAGCTTTTGAAACACCTTCTTTAACTGCTTTTGGTGCACCGTCAACTAGATCTTTAGCTTCTTTCAAGCCAAGACCAGTGATTTCGCGAACAGCTTTAATTACGTTCACTTTGTTGTCGCCAGCAGCAGTCAAGATAACGTCATATTCTGACTTCTCTGCAGCACCAGCAGCAGCGCCGCCAGCAGCTGGAGCAGCAGCAACTGCAACTGCAGCAGCAGCAGCTGAAACGCCAAATTTTTCTTCCATGTCTTTGATTAGTTCTGATAACTCAAGAACTGATAATGCTGCAACTGCGTCTAAAATTTCTGATTTAGAAATAGCCATTTGTAATACTCCTGATAAATAAAATGTAGTTTAAATCTGCGATTAAGTTACGCGGCTTTTTGATCACGCACTGCAGCAAGACCACGTACAAATTTTGTAGGCACTTCATTAAGCGTACGTACAAATTTCGCAACTGGAGCTTGCATAGTGCCGAGCAATTTAGCCAATAGCTCTTCACGGCTTGGTAATGATGCCAAGGCTTGAACGGCTTTAGCGTCCATCACCTGATTTGGCATTGCACCAGCCTTGATAACGAACTTATCGTTAGCTTTAGCAAAGTCGTTAAGTACTTTTGCAGCTGATACTGGATCGGAAGATATACCGAACACTAATGGACCAACCATTTCGCTCGCCAAACCAGAAAATGGTGTGCCTTCAACAGCACGACGTACCAATGTGTTTTTCAACACACGTAGGTAAACGCCTGATTTTCTAGCTTGTGCGCGCAATTCAGTCATTTCGCCCACTTGTAAGCCACGATACTCAGCAACAATGATTGCTTGGGCCGTCGAGACTTGCTCGCTGACTTCACCAACTACTGCCTTTTTCTGTTCAAGATTAAGACTCAAGGTCTTCTCCTTCCGTTAATTAAACTTCTGCAGCAAAACACCACAGAAGCTATCCCACGGCGACCTTTCATCAGGAGCATTTTTCAATACTGTCCTGTTTTCAGGGAACGCCATCTGCGTAGGTATTCATAAGTCAGCACCAGAGGATTAAGCAACCAACACATCATCACCCAATACTGCTCACTACCATTAAACCGACCAATCAAATTAATTGGTTTTTGGCGCCTACGGTCTTTGATAACCTTAATGACATTTTTAAATTAAAACTGCCATTAAGCCCAAAGCCCTTTATCGAACTGACACGTCAGCCCGAAAATACATCAAACCCTATTAAGCTAGGTTTGCTTGATCTACACGTACACCAACACCCATGGTGCTAGATACAGATAGTTTCTTTAAATACTGACCTTTAGCAGATGCTGGTTTGGCTTTATTTAAAGCATCAACCAATGCTGCTAAGTTTTGTTGTAATGCGTCTACAGTGAATGAAGCACGACCGATTGTGCAGTGCACAATACCGCCCTTGTCTGTACGATATTGCACTTGACCTGCTTTAGCATCTTTAACAGCTTTAGCAACGTCAGGTGTCACTGTGCCAACTTTAGGGTTAGGCATCAAACCACGAGGGCCCAAAACTTGACCTAATTGACCAACAATACGCATTGCATCTGGTGTAGCAATCGCCACATCAAAGTCCAACATACCACCCTTAACTTGCTCAGCTAAATCTTCAAAACCAACGATTTCAGCACCAGCTGCCTTAGCAGCTTCAGCTTGCGCGCCCTGTGCGAACACAGCAACACGTTTTGATTTACCTGTACCGTTTGGCAATACCAAAGCACCACGAATCAATTGATCAGATTTACGTGCATCAATACCCAAATTCACAACCGCATCAACTGATTCGTCGAATTTAGCAGTTGCAGTTTCTTTCACCAATGTTAATGCTTCAGCAACTTGGTAGATTTTGTTGCGATCAACTTTTGATTGCAACGCTGCATTACGCTTAGAAAGCTTAGCCATGTTATACACCCTCCACTTCAATACCCATACTACGAGCACTACCAGCAATCGTACGAACAGCAGCATCCATATCAGCAGCTGTTAAGTCTGGCATCTTAGTCTTAGCAATTTCTTCTGCTTGCGCACGAGTGATCTTGCCTACTTTGTCAGTATGAGGACGTGGTGAACCTTTTTCGATTTTCGCAGCCTTCTTGATCAAGATTGTTGCTGGAGGTGTCTTCATCACGAATGTGAAGCTCTTATCAGCAAACGCTGTAATCACAACTGGAATTGGAAGACCTGGCTCAACGTTTTGAGTCGCGGCATTAAATGCCTTACAGAATTCCATAATATTTAGACCACGTTGACCCAATGCTGGACCGACTGGAGGACTTGGGTTAGCTTTACCTGCAGGGATCTGCAGCTTGATATAGCCAATAACTTTCTTTGCCATTTTTAACTCCTAATATGGGTGCAAGCGCTTTTTACAGCTCCCCAGTTTGGTAATTGCAGCATTTAATTTATTAATACTGCCTCTATGCTATTTTTCAATAGCTAATGCCCGACCATCTCAATGATGCTCAGGCAAAAATTCTTATACTTCTTTTTCGATTTGACCGAACTCTAACTCAACAGGTGTTGCACGACCAAAAATCACAACTGACACACGAAGCTTATTCTTCTCGTAGTTAATCTCTTCAACTGTGCCTGAAAAGTCTTTAAACGGACCATCAACAACGCGCACTGACTCGCCCTTATCAAAGGTAAGTTTCTGAGTAGGATTGCTTTTACTGTCATCCATACGCTGCAGAATAATTTCAACTTCTTTATCCTTAATTGGTGTCGGCTTAAGTGCCGTTCCACCAATAAACGCAGTTACACGAGGCGTACTCTTTACTAAGTGCCAAGTGTCATCAGTCATATCCATCTGCACCAAGACATACCCTGGATACAACTTGCGCTCACTGATCGTTTTTTGACCAGATTTCATTTCAACAACTTCTTCAACTGGCACCAAAATCTGACCAAATGAATCTTGTAAACCTGAGCGAGCAACACGCTCTTCTAGGCTGCGTTGCACTGATTTTTCAAAACCAGAAAAAGCTTGAACCGCATACCATCTCATACTCATTATGATCCCTGCCCCATCAGCACTTTAAC
>JBEIDM010000019.1:0-13111 GCA_040383445.1 Candidatus Methylopumilus sp.
CAAAAACGTATGGAAAAACGCTTTGAAGCCATTATGCTCAATACCAAAGTAGCGAACATTGAAGCTAAAAAAGATGGCATCCATGTCAGCTTTGAGGGCGTGAACGGCAATACTGAAGCACCTAAAGGTGTGGAAGTATATGACCGCGTATTAGTTTCAATTGGTCGCCGTCCTAATGGCCTCAACATTGGCGCTGAGAATGCGGGCGTAGCTGTTGATGAACGTGGCTTTATCAATGTCGACAAACAAATGCGCACCAACGTGCCGCACATCTTTGCGATTGGCGATATCGTTGGTCAACCAATGTTGGCACACAAAGCAACGCATGAAGGTAAAGTGGCGGCTGAAGTAATTGCTGGCCATAAGGTTGAATTCCAGGCGATGGTGATTCCATCAGTAGCTTACACCGATCCAGAAGTAGCTTGGGCAGGCATGACAGAAACTGAAGCTAAAGCCAAAGGCATTGCGATTGAAAAAGCCAGCTTTCCTTGGGCGGCAAGCGGACGTGCATTATCAGTAGGTCGTACCGAAGGGACTACCAAACTGATTTTTGATAAAGATACGCATCGTGTAATTGGCGCAGGTATCGTTGGCGTGAATGCTGGTGAGCTGCTTGCAGAAGCTGTGTTAGCAATCGAAATGGGTGCTGATGCACACGACTTGGGGTTGACCATCCATGCGCATCCAACACTTTCAGAAACCGTGTGTTTTGCGGCAGAAATGAAAGAAGGCACGATTACCGATTTGTATATTAAGAAACGGTAATGTTCTAGCCATCATTAATAAAAAGCCCACACTTGTGGGCTTTTTATTTAATTTAAAACAACTATTGATTATATCGATATAAGTATTAATTGCTTTTAGAGAACGATGGCTTCTGATATCTTCTCGCCCGAATATCCATTTTTAAAGAAATGAACATGAAAAATAAATATCAATTATTGCCATTAGCAGTACTTTTACTGAGCACTCAAGCGCTTGCGACTGACGGCTACTTTTCTCACGGCTATGGCGTTAAGTCACAAGGCATGGGCGGCGTTGGCATTGCACTCCCACAAGATGCACTGGCTGCAGCGACCAACCCAGCCGGCATGGGCTTAATTGGTGATCGTATCGATTTTGGTTTAACTTGGTTTCGCCCGATTCGTGAAGCTGAAATTGAAGGCAATGCTAATCCAAGCAATAACGGAACCTATAAAGCGAATGAAAGTAAAAACTTCTTCATTCCTGAGTTTGGTTATAACAAAGTTATCAATGACCAATTATCACTAGGTGTGAGCGTATATGGCAATGGCGGCATGAATACTGACTACAACCGTCCGATTCCTTTGTTTGGCAACACAAAAGCAGGGATTGATATGGCACAGTTATTTATCGCACCAACTTTAGCTTGGAAAATCAATGAAACGCATACCGTCGGGGTTTCTGTGAATTTGGCTTATCAACGTTTTGAAGCAAAAGGCTTACAGAATTTTGACAATGCCAACTATTCGTCTTCTGTGGGTAATGTCACTAACCGTGGCCATGACAATTCTTATGGTGCAGGCTTACATCTAGGTTGGATAGGCAAGATCAACGATGCAGTGTCAGTGGGTGCAACCTATCAAACAAAAACTTACATGACTAAATTTGATAAATACAAAGGCTTATTTGCAGAACAGGGTGACTTTGATGTGCCTGAACAGTATGGCGTTGGTATTGCCTTCAAAGCCAATAACAAGTTGACCATCGCAGCAGATATCCAACGGATTAATTACGGCGATGTAGACTCTGTAGGCGCATCCGTCACCAACTTGACCGTTAGACAAATACCATTAGGAGATAACAATGGTGCTGGCTTTGCATGGCGTGATGTAACGGCTTATAAGCTAGGCGCAAGCTATGCGTGGGACGAATCATTGACGCTTCGGGCCGGCTATAACCACAGCAGTCAACCTATTCGTAAAAGTGAGACTATGTTTAACATGTTAGCACCAGGCGTGGTCCAAGATCATTTAACCTTAGGTGCTACTTGGGTGTTGCCTAACAAATCAGAACTGTCATTTGCTTATATGCACGCTTTTGAGAAGAAAGTGAATGGTTTAGGCTCAATACCTGGCGGCCAAAATGGATTTGGAGGCGGTGATGCCAATCTAAAAATGCATGAAGATTCATTGGGTATTGCTTACGGCTGGAATCTTTAAGACTTAAGATGCAATAAAAAGGAGGCTAAGGCCTCCTTTTTATTGTTTAATTCACTGCATTCTCAACATCAACATGAGGCGAAGAAGCCTCTTCATTTGGAGCTTGGTTTTGATAAACCTCATCAAATACTTGCTGATTCAAAATCTCAATTTTTTCTGGATGAATTTCAGGAAGCGGATAAGCTGCTTGGGTCTGCCGAGACTGGCCCAATTGAATGTAAGCATAAAGCCCAAGATTCAGTATCAGCAAAAATAAAATGATTCTTTTCATAGTGTTTTACTCATTAAAAATAAGCCACGTAAAACCAAACTCTCATCATCAATAGCATCGATTTGAAAGCTTTGTTTAAGGGTTTGTATTAATAACTTTCCATCACCACCCGTCACGATACAAACGGGCGCTTGATGCGCTGTTTTTTCTAATTCCACATACATTGCAGCAACCGCGCCAGCCATTGCTAGCAATGCGCCTGTGTATGCTGCATTTTGCGTATTTTTAGGAAATGTTTGGTAGCCGCCACCAGCGGCATCAACCGCAGCTGTATTCTTAATGAATGCTGAATGCAGCATATGTAAGCCAGGTGCAATCACACCGCCAATAAATGTGTTTTGGTAAATAGCATCCACTGTCAAAGCAGTACCAGCATTCACCACTAAGCAAGTTGCATCTGTCGAGTCATGCGCTGCAATTAAAGCCGCCCATCGATCAACACCTAACTTGACTGGATCATCATACGTATTTTTCAGCACCCCAAATTGAGCAGTTGATTTCACCCAATGGATTGTTAATTCCAATGGGGCTAAATACGCTTTTAGCTTCTCAGCGACTTGCTCACCAGCCACATTGGCCACTAGCACTTGAGAACATGCGCGCCAAACTTCAGGCAAGGCCGATTCTGCGAGTTTTTCATTAAAAGTCACCCCAGAGTCTTGCATCGATCCATCAACGCCAAAAACAGCCCATTTTGAGCGTGTATTGCCAATATCAATCGCTAGAATCACAACACACCTCGTAAACTAATCTCACCTGCAGAAAAACGCTGTTCGCCTTGGGGCGTATTCACCAATAAAATGCCGTCGCTAGCCACACCAGAAACCTCACCCAATACTTCACGACCATCAGGCATGATTAAGCGAACAGCTTGATGATGATAGGCATGGTGCGCAGACCATTCATCGCGCAAAGCTTCAAAGCCGCCACGTTCAAATTCACTGAGCACATCAGCCATGTGCTTCAAAATCGTACCAAGCAATACGTTAGGATTGCCTGCCTCAGGCGCAAGCGTGCTGATATCGGTCGCTGGCTGATCGATTTGTCGACGCATTTCTTCAGGTAAATTGAGATTCACACCAACCCCTATCACCGCCGCGCTTGGTCCATCCATATCGCCTTGTAGCTCAATCAAAATCCCAGCCAATTTTTCTGGACCTCGCCCATTAGCGACTAACACATCATTCGGCCACTTCAAGCTTGCTTGCTTGATACCTAAAGTATGCAAAGCACGAATGAGCGCAACACCAACGGCCAGACTTAATCCAGAAAGCGCTGATGCACCGCTTTGAAAACGCCACAACAAAGAAAAGGTTAAACTCGCACCGAGTCCTGCCTGCCAACTTCGCCCTCTCCGGCCTTTACCCGCAGTTTGTAGCTCTGCGACCACACAAGTTGCATGAGGCGCTAAAGCCAAGCCTTGCTGATTGGCTTTCTTCATCAAATAACTATTAGTGGATTCTAGCGAGTCATGCAGCTCTAATTTAAACCAGGCACGTTCAGGACCAATTGCAGTCAAAATCGCTTCGCGATCCAGCATCACAATAGGGTCCGGAAGCTTATAACCACGGCCACGCACTGAAAATACAGTAATCCCAAGATTTTGAGCTTCTTGAACCGCTGTCCACACGGTTGTCCGTGTGACATTAAAATGCTTAGCAATCGCTTCACCAGAGTGAAAACGACCGTCAGCCAGTAAGCGCAAAATTGGGAATGTCAGCGTATTAATCATATTGGTCGAGAGTTTAGCATATGCATTTGCTGGTTTGCCTTCAACGAAGGCGCCACTTGAACACGCGCACAGTGTAAAATAATGGCTAATCTATCTACAGTATTGAATATGTCATCTAAAAAAACACCAATTGCGCCTGCGTCTAACTTCATTCGTGGGATTATTGAGCGTGATTTAGCACAGAGCACCAATGCATCACGCCACTGGGCTGGAACGCCTGGGGATGCGACTCATCATGCTGCGGGTCAACCTGACCCTGCAAAAATTCGCACACGTTTTCCACCAGAACCTAACGGCTATCTACATATTGGTCATGCAAAAAGTATTTGCCTGAATTTTGGTTTGGCACGCGACTACGAAGGTGTTTGTCATATGCGTTTTGATGACACCAATCCAGAAAAAGAAGAACAAGAATACGTCGATAGCATTACTGAGATGGTGCAATGGCTAGGCTTTGGCTGGGATGCTTTTGGCAAGTCGCATTTGTACTACGCGAGCAATTATTTTGAAATGATGTACCAAGCAGCAGAATCGCTGATCAGAGCTGGCAAAGCTTATGTGGATGAACAGTCTGCTGAAGAGATGCGTACTAACCGAGGCACTTTAACTGAGCCAGGTAAAAACTCACCTTGGCGCGACCGCTCAATCGAGGAGAACCTCACCAAATTCCGTGAAATGCGCGATGGTCAACACACTGATGGCAGCATGGTGTTGCGTGCAAAAATTGATATGGCTTCGCCTAATATCAATTTACGTGATCCAGCGATTTACCGCATTAAACGTGCTCATCATCACAATACCGGTGACAAATGGTGTATTTATCCGATGTACACATTTGCGCATCCGCTAGAGGATGCGTTTGAGGGAATTACTCATTCCATTTGTACTTTAGAGTTTGAAGACCAACGTCCTTTCTATGATTGGGTGTTGGAGCGTTTGGCTGAAGCCGGCATGCTCACACACCCGCTACCAAAACAATATGAATTCGCACGCCTAAATCTGACTTATGTCGTGCTTTCAAAACGCAAACTGATTGAGTTAGTTGAAAACAAACACGTGGCAGGTTGGGATGACCCGCGCTTACCAACTTTAGCTGGCGCACGTCGCCGTGGCTACAGCCCAGAAGGCTTCCGTTTATTTGCTGACCGTATCGGCGTCTCAAAGTCTGATTCTTGGATTGAGTACACCATTCTCGAAGATTGCATGCGAGAAACACTGAATCAATCAGCAGAACGTCGTATTGCCGTGTTAGATCCAATTAAATTGGTAATTGATAACTACCCAGACGGTCAATCAGAAGATTGTTTTGCACCTAACCATCCGCTTAAACCTGAATTAGGAAAGCGCACAGTACAACTCACCAAAGAGTTATGGATAGAACGCGAAGACTTTATGGAAGAACCAAGCGAAGGATTCTTCAGACTTTGCCCTGATGGCTTAGTCCGTTTACGTTACGGCTATGTGGTTAAATGTACAGGCTTTGAAAAAGATGCAAACGGGAATGTAACAACCGTTCATTGCGAATACCTTCCAGACACAAAATCTGGCACCCCAGGTTCCGATAGCGTAAAAGTGAAAGGCAATATTCACTGGGTCTCAGCTGCACATGCTTATGCAGCTGAAATTCGTATGTATGACCGCCTATTTAAAGAAGCGCATCCAGGAAGTGGTGACAGAGATTATTTGGCAGATATCAATCCAAACTCAGTAACTACGATTACCGCACAATTGGAATTGAGCTTGAAAGATGCAACGCCTGCCGAAAGCTTCCAATTTGAACGTCATGGCTATTTTGTGGCTGACAGAAAAGACAGTGTTGCTGGCAAACCGGTATTTAATAGAACGGTGACGCTAAAAGACACCTGGCAGAAATAAGGATTAACGCCCCATAATAAAAAAGGCTACTTTAAGTAGCCTTTTTTATTAGCTTTAGCTCACCGCAGAAAAACTAAATTGCGCGCTTAACCACCGCAGCAATATCATCCGCCAGCTTTTTAACCAAAACACTGTCTTGGCCTTCAACCATGACCCGAATCTTAGGCTCAGTACCAGAAGCGCGAAGCAAAACACGGCCTGAAGATCCAAGTGTGTTTTCAGCTGTTTTAACCGCTGCCTGAATCGGCGCATTTTCTTTTAAATTAATACGCTCTTTTACCGTCACATTCACTAACACTTGTGGATATAAACGGAGTGCCTGATATTGAGCATTCAAGGTCGTTTTTTGCGCATTTAAAGCACTCAGCACCTGCAAGGCAGCAATAATGCCATCACCGCTCGTATGGCAATCTAGACTCAAAATATGACCCGAGTTCTCACCACCTAATTGCCATTGATGCTCAACGAGCATTTCATGAACATATCGGTCACCCACATTCGCACGTAAGAAAGGAATGTTTAATTTGGCCAACTGATGCTCTAAAGCTAAGTTGGTCATTAATGTACCAACCACACCACCGACTAAAGAACCTTGCATCTGTTTATGCTGCGCAATGATATAAAGCAATTGATCGCCATCCAGTAGATTACCTTGCGCATCTACCATCATCAGACGATCACCATCACCATCAAAGGCAATGCCTAAGTCAGCCTGATGCTCAAGCACGGCTTTCTGCAAAGCTTGTGGATGCGTACTGCCGCAATCGAGATTAATGTTCAAACCATTCGGTTGATTTCCAATCAAGACTAGCTCGGCCCCCAATTCATGGAATACAGGTGGGGCAACATGGTAGGTGGCGCCGTTCGCACAATCCAACACGATTTTTAAACCACGCAAGTCTAAGTCGTTTGGGAAGGTACTTTTACAAAACTCAATGTAACGACCTGCCGCATCATCAATACGTTTAACTCGACCAAGTTCAGCTGAAGCCATCACCTGCATCGGCTTATCCAATTCAGCTTCAATCGCCAATTCAACTTCATCAGCAAGTTTTGTGCCTAAGCTAGAGAAAAACTTAATGCCATTATCTTCAAACGGATTATGCGATGCTGAAATCACAATCCCTGCTTGCGCCCGCAATGCGCGAGTCAAATAAGCAATCGCAGGCGTTGGCATCGGTCCTGTTAAACGGACATTGACGCCCGCAGCACATAAACCTGCTTGCAACGCCGATTCCAACATATAGCCAGAGATACGCGTGTCTTTACCAATCAATACGGTTGGATGTGCATCTTTAGCCAGATGATGGTCTGCACTTGCAAGCACACGACCAGCAGCATAGCCCAAACGCATCACAAATTCCGGCGTAATTGGACCTGTCCCTACACGCCCTCGCACACCGTCAGTACCAAAGTATTTTCTGCTCATATTTTTATCTTTTATATTTCTTTTGATGATAGTGGATGCTGCATCACTGCCGAAACTACTTTTAAAGCCTCTATAGTAGGTTTTACATCATGCACACGCACAATATTGGCGCCCTTCATGACAGCAATCACTGAAGCCGCCAAACTTGCATAAAGTCGTTCATTCACATCAGCACCAGCGACTTGCCCAAGCACTGATTTGCGAGACAAACCAATTAATAATGGCGCACCCAACTTTTGTAAAGTTGATAAGCCTTCTAATAAAGCTAAATTATGCGCCGTCCGCTTACCAAAGCCAAATCCAGGATCTAAAGTGATTCTTGCTTTTGCTATCCCTACTTGTTCAGCAGCAGCTAGCCGGCCTTTCAAGAAATCAGAAACCTCTTGGACCACATCTTGATATTGCGGATCTTGTTGCATATTTTGAGGCCGGCCTTGCATGTGCATCAAACACACCCCGACATCACTTGCCGCGACGATTTCCAAAGCTTGAGGCTCTTGCAGTGCGCATACATCATTGACGATATCGACTCCAGCGAGAATCGCCGCACGCATCACTTCTGGCTTGTAGGTATCGATAGATAAAGGCACGCCAATACCAGCCAAGCCTTCAATCACAGGAATCACACGACTCAACTCTTCATCCAATGGAACAGGCGTCGCGCCTGGGCGTGTAGATTCGCCCCCAATATCTAAAATATCAGCACCTTGCGCAACCAAATCATGGGCATGGGCAATCGCTTTATCAGTCGAGATAAATCGACCGCCATCTGAGAAAGAATCAGGCGTGACATTAACAATGCCCATCACCTTAGGGGCACTTAAATCGAGTTGGAATTTACCGCAGACAAAGTTCATATAAATAAAGAAGCCATATCAAGCGTCGGCAAGATATGGCTTTTCAAAGACGATCCCTAATTAGTTCTCAGCCGCAGGTGCTGGCTTAGATGGTTTTCGCGGTTTAGCCTTTTCAGCTCTTCCTGACGAACCAGCATCGCCTGACGGTGTTGTGTTAACTTTCGCCACTGGCTTAGGTGGTCGTGGCGGCAAGCCAGCCATAATGTCGTTAATTTGCTCAGCGTCTATGGTTTCCCATTCAAGCAAAGCAGCGGTCATGGCTTCAACTTTGTCACGATTCTCTTCTAGCAATTTACGCGCGATTGCATATTGCTCATCCAAGATACGACGAATTTCAGCATCAACTTTTTGTTGCGTCGCTTCAGAAACTGTTTTGGCCGACATGCTACCGAACATTGACTCTTGATCGCTACCAACATAAACCATGGTGCCCAAAGTGTCAGACATACCATAACGCGTCACCATATCCCGTGCCAACTTAGTTGCACGTTCAAAATCGTTTGAGGCGCCTGTCGACATTTGATGCATGAAGATTTCTTCAGCGATACGGCCGCCAAATAAAATCGAAATTTCTTCTAGCATCTTGTCACGATAATTACTGATACGGTCAAACTCTGGTAACTGCCAAGTCAAACCCAATGCCCAGCCGCGCGGCATAATCGTCACTTTATGAACAGGATCTGCCTTAGGTAACAGCTTAGCAACCACGGCATGACCTGATTCGTGATAAGCCGTATTGCGACGCTCTTCCTCACGCATCACCATTGATTTACGCTCTGGACCCATGAAGATTTTATCTTTAGCATCTTCGAAGTCAGCCATATCTACTGTCCGCTTATTACGACGGGCTGCAAATAGCGCAGCTTCGTTCACCAAGTTAGCTAAATCCGCACCTGAGAATCCTGGTGTGCCTCGTGCCAAAATATCTGCTTTAACGTCAGGATCAATCGGCACTTTACGCATATGCACCATTAAGATTTGTTCGCGCCCACGGATATCTGGCAATCCAACCATCACTTGTCTATCAAAACGACCTGGACGAAGCAGCGCTTTATCTAAAACGTCAGCGCGGTTAGTTGCGGCAATGACGATCACGCCTGAATTAGGCTCAAAACCATCCATCTCAACTAGCATTTGGTTAAGTGTCTGTTCACGCTCATCGTTGCCACCGCCAGTGCCTGCGCCACGATGACGACCAACAGCATCAATTTCATCAATAAAGATAATGCAAGGCGCTGCTTTTTTAGCTTGTTCAAACATATCGCGAACACGCGCAGCACCAACACCAACGAACATTTCTACGAAATCAGAACCAGAAATAGTAAAGAACGGTACTTTAGCTTCGCCAGCAATCGCTTTAGCCAATAAAGTCTTACCTGTGCCTGGAGGGCCAACCATCAAGATACCACTTGGGATGCGACCACCTAGTTTTTGGAACTTGCTTGGATCGCGCAAAAACTCAACAACTTCAGAAACTTCTTCTTTAGCTTCGTCACAACCTGCCACATCGGCAAATGTCGTTTGATTATTGGCACCATCTAATTGACGCGCTTTGCTTTTACCAAAGGAGAATGCGCCGCCTTTACCGCCACCCTGCATTTGACGCATGAAGAAAATCCATACACCAATTAAAAGAATCATCGGGAACCAGTTAATTAAGATGCTGACTAGCAATGATTGTTCTTGTTCAGGCTTGGCTTCAACTTTAACGTTATGATCAAGCAAGTCGCCAATCATCCCTGGATCATAAGGCGCGTAACTGTTGAATTTCTTACCTTCACTAGTTTCACCATGTAGCACACGACCTTCGATCGTGACTTTTGCAATATGGCCTTGCTTCACTTCATTAATGAATTGTGAGTAGACCATTTGAGTATCAGCGCCTGACTTGCCCGCGAACTGATTGAACACAGTCATGAGCACGACGGCAATAATGATCCAAATAGCGATGTTTTTAACGATGTTATTCAAGACGACATCCTTTTATAGATTGTTATAACGTCATTTATTAAATGACAATTTAATCTTACCACCAATTCAGCACTCAACATTGAGCGCCTTTAATAATTAAACCGTATTATCTTTACGCTTTAATCCTAATAAATAAACTTCAGTACTGCGGTCACGAGAAGCCTTAGGTTTACGCGTGACTACCTTCTCAAAACTTTCACGCATGATTTGCATAATTTCTTCGAAGCCAGTTCCCATGAAAACTTTAACGAGAAAATTACCCTCAGGCTTCAACCATTTCAAACTAAAATCAACAGCCAATTCCGTTAAATAGGCTGCATTTGGTTGGTCAACCGAACTCATGCCACTTATATTGGGGGCCATATCTGAAATTACAAGGTCTACTTTTTGACCGTGCAACATTTCTTCTAGCTCTGCTAAAACTTCATCTTCACGAAAATCGCCTTGAATAAAGTCCACACCAGGGATACCCACCATAGGCAGAATATCTAAAGCAACCACACGACCTTGGCCTTTGATGCGCTGCACCGCTACTTGCGACCAACTACCCGGTGTAGAACCTAAATCAACAACAACCATACCAGGCTTAATTAAGCGATCTTTATCATCAATCTCAATCAGCTTATATGCGGCGCGCGCGCGATAGCCATCCTTCTGTGCAAGTTTCACATAAGGGTCATTCAAATGCTCTTGCATCCAAGCTTTACTGGTTTTACTTCTTTTCATGGTCTATATTTTTTGAGTCCAACTTCATGTGATAAAATGCCACCCTTTTTGAAACAATCAGATAGAGTCATTTTGAATACTAAACAAATTAGCCATCTACGTGGTTTGGCACACAAGTTAAATCCTGTCGTGATGATTGGCAACAATGGCCTAACAGAAACTGTTCTACGTGAAATTGAGAACAGCTTAAATGCGCACGAACTCATTAAAATTAAAGTGTTTGGTGACGACAGAGCTTTGCGCGTCAGCATGTTAGAAGATATCTGCAAAAGTACTGGTGCGATTGCGGTTCACCACATTGGTAAACAACTCGTCATTTATCGCGCTTTAGAAACGCCAAAAATAGCCATTCCTAAATAAAACCTAACATCAGTTCATCGCGGTTGATTCTCCCAAACCGCGATGACTACATTAGCGTGTCGCTTTAAATATCAGCACCAACCCTAATAAGCTTTGAATTAAGTAAGCAATACTTGCCACACCGTGCCAAGTTTGAAAACGATCAGCAAACACACTATTCATCACATCTGATGGCAGCGCTTGCGCTTTTAGCTGTGCAATCACTGGCGCAATTCCAAAGTGACCCGCCAACGTCAGCAACAACATAAAAAATACTGCCCAAAAGAACCCTTGTTTTAATGCCTTTGTACCAAATTTACTGAGTCTATGAATTAACAGGTAGAAGCCAGAAATTAAGCCAAGATAAGCGACTAACTTAAACATCTCCCCCGCCAAGCTACCGGCAAGCTGATGATCCTGTAAATGGTAGAACATTATTGGCGCAGCTAGATACCCAATTGCCCATAATGCACCGACCCACAAGGTAATAAAAATAAGTGCTAATTTATCTGAAAATTGGTTCATAGCTTGCCTCGCTGATGAGGTGAATGAAATAAATTAAATATATTGTACGTTCAATACTTCGTAAGAGCGAATGCCGCTTGGTGCAACCACTTCAGCAACATCACCAGCTACTTTACCAATCAATGCACGTGCAATTGGTGAGCTAATTGAAATCTTACCGCTTTTAATATCCGCTTCATCATCACCCACGATTTGGTAGGTAGATACGCCACCTTCATCCAAATCCTCAACTTCAACAGTCGCACCAAACACACAACGACCTTCGGCATTCAAGGTTCTTGGATCAATAATCATGGCATTCGAAAGCTTGCCTTCGATCTCGGCAATACGGCCTTCGATAAAACTTTGTTTTTCTTTTGCTGACTCGTATTCTGCGTTTTCAGACAAATCACCTTGAGCACGTGCTTCCGCAATCGCCTCAATGACACTAGGACGCTCAACGCTTCTTAAGTGATGCAACTCAGCTTTTAATAACTCTGCACCATTAATTGTTACTGGAATTTGATTCATTTTTTAACCCTACTTTATTAAGACTTCAAACTGCACTGTCTATAAAACAAAAACCACACCTAAAAGTTAGGCGTGGTTTAAATGATTAGTTGAATAATATTATTGATTGAGTGATAAGTGCAACTCTTGAATGGATTTCACTTCAAGTTCTTGCATATGTGCCATACCAATGCACGCAGCTTTAGCACCAGCTAAGGTTGTGTAATAGGTCACTTTTTGTTGCAAAGCATTACGACGAATCGCGTAAGAATCTTGTACCGCACGCTTATCATCGGTCACATTCACAATGAAGCTAATTTCATTGTTTTTGATCATATCCACAATGTGCGGACGACCTTCTGCAACTTTATTTACTGGCGTTACTTCTAAGCCAGCATCAGCAAGTGCGCCTGCCGTGCCCCGTGTCGCATACAACTGGAAGCCCAAGTTAGCTAAGGCTTGAGCAATTTCAACTACACGCTCACGATCTTCACGACGCACACTAATAAAAGCTTTACCGCCTGAAGGCAATTTATCCCCTGAACCTAATTGCGCCTTCACAAAAGCCTCGGCAAAAGTGTTACCAATCCCCATCACTTCACCAGTCGACTTCATTTCTGGTCCAAGAATCGTATCAACCCCAGGGAACTTAATGAATGGGAATACAGCTTCTTTTACTGAGTAATATGGAGGAATAATTTCCTTTGTAACGCC
>JBEIDM010000020.1:0-12433 GCA_040383445.1 Candidatus Methylopumilus sp.
CGCTTACAACTACGTATCAATCAATTATTTGATCGGGTTGAATCAACGCTAAAACAATCATTACGTATCTCTGAAGCACAAACTGGACGTAAAGTAGACGCCGAGTCTCAAGCTAATTTAATGTTGTGTTTTGTGATTGGCAGATGGCATCAATTTGCTAAGAGTGGATTTAAACGCTTGCCTATGGAATATGTTCAGCAACAACTCACTTACTTGAATGGCGCGGAGGAATAATTAAGAATTCAATGCCTGCTCTAGGGCATTGAGTCTTGCTTCATACACGGCCTGTTTAATCTTATCTGGCGTATCTTGCAGTTTTGCAACGGCGCCTGCATCAACTTCAGAAGCAGCTTTCAATAAACTCAAGAGCAAGTCTGCTTTTTCAAATACTTGGGTTTCATAACCTGTTCTGCCCCGAATATCACATTCACAAGCAAGTAAGAAATCACCAAATCTTTCAGGCTGGCGAATTGCATCAGTCTCAACTAAAAACTGAAGCAAGGTCTCCGGACGCATTTCCTCCACTTGATGAACTTTGCCATGGAATTTAGCAACGATATGCGCAAGTTCTTTACAATCGTTAGGCACACGTAACCGCTTACAAAGCACTTGCAACAAATCAACACTACGCTGCTCATGACCTATATGACGAGGCAATAGATCTTTAGGTGTCGTACCCTTACCTAAATCATGCATCAAAGCTGCGAAGCGAACTGGTAATTGATATTGCTTAGATGCGGCATAATCGATCACCATCATGACATGTACCCCAGTATCAATTTCAGGATGATGATTTACTGGTTGAGGCACACCCCAAAGTGCATCTAACTCAGGCATGATTTTTTTAAGCGCACCACAGGCTCTTAAGACTTCAAACATACGACTTGGCTTTTCTTCCATTAAGCCCTTAGATATTTCCTGCCAAACTCGTTCAGGCACCAAAGCATCCACTTCACCTTTTTCTACCATTTCACGCATCAGATTCATGGTGGCTGGCGCAACATCAAAATCAATAAATCTTGCAGCAAAGCGAGCAGCTCTTAATATACGAACTGGGTCTTCAGAAAATGCTGGGCTCACATGCCTCAACACCTTATCTTTTAAATCTTGAATCCCTGAATACGGGTCGATTAGATGGCCAGACTCATCTTTAGCAATCGCATTAATCGTTAAGTCACGGCGAGCAAGATCTTGCTCTAAAGTAACGTCCGGATCAGCATGTACTTGGAAGCCCTTATATCCTTTAGCAGTTTTACGCTCAGTTCTGGCGAGCGCATATTCATCACGCGTATTTGGATGTAAAAAAACTGGAAAGTCTTTACCTACAGGCTTATAGCCTGCCGCTTCCATTTCTGTTGGCGTACTTCCAACCACAACAAAATCTCTATCCTGGACACTTAATCCAAGTAATTCGTCTCGAACCGCTCCGCCAACACAATACACTTGCATTAATTATCTACCTGCATAAGAACGATAATGGTTGTATGCATTGCGTGGGTTTTCATTTAACAAATATTCGGGAACAATCGACTCCATCGCTACTGGCGTAAAATTTAAATATTCAGGGAAAGGTTGCTCACAAGTACTATCAACTTCCATAGATCGAACATTGTCCCGTGTCATCAATTTAATCGGCAGCAATTCCATGGCAAAAGCCTGCATATAAGAAAAAAGATTATTTAAACCAATCACTATGCGCTTTTTATTGAGTGTCGTTGACACAAATTTAATAATTTCGGCCAAAGTATAGACTTTAGGCCCACCTAGGTCATAAGACTTACCGTAGGTCTGAGAATTCTCTATACAAGCAACGAAGGCTGCCGCAACATCTTCAACAAAAATAGGCTGAAATTTAGCTTTGGGTTTCGCAAGCAAAATGACCGGTAGAAGCTTAATTAAATGCGCAAACAAATTAATAAAACCATCGCCACGACCAAAAATAATCGAAGGCTTGAAAACTGTAACGTGTAACTTCTTACTTTGTGAGAGGACGTAGTTCTCACCTTCAGCTTTTGATCGCAAATAGTGACTTGGTGCTTTCAAATCAGCTCTTAAAGCACTCATATGAATGAAGCGCCCAATACCCAATTTCAAGCAAATCTTTGTTACACGTTTTGGCAATTCCGCGTGCATTTTTTCAAAACTCATTTTTTTAGTGGAATGCAAAATACCAATTAAATTAATGACTACATCACAACCTTTAAGAGCCAAACTTAGGGCAGCATCATTCATTACATCACATTCAACCACTGTGACATTAGGCAACAAGATAAGGTGCTTACTCCCCTCACGCCTTCGGGTAAGCACCTTTACTGAATATCCAGCAACACTAAGTTGTTGCGCTAAAGCGCTACCAACAAACCCTGTACCACCCAACAAACATATTTGCTTCATGCTTTAACCTTATTAAATCCAAAATGCTTTTATTCTGCCGCGATTGCGGAATTAGTCTTAGTAATAACACCCAATCGCTGTTTTAAGCTTTGTGTTTTAGTACCTAAACGATAGGCATAAAAGTATGTATTAGCCATCACTTTTTGTACATAAGCACGTGTTTCTAAAATCGGAATATTTTCAATATAAATCGCACCTTCAATCGGTTGATCCGACATCCAATTTTTAACGCGTCCAGGGCCAGCGTTGTAGGCTGCCGTCGCGAGGGGTGTTTGCCCGTTCATCATATCTAATGTGTACCTCAAATAATAAGTCCCCAATTGAACATTGGTATCCAACTGATGAATCTTATCTTGTCGATAACCACCTAAATTCATACGCTTGGCAATCCAAGCCGCGGTTTCAGGCATTACTTGCATAACACCGGCAGCACCTACACCTGATTTTGCACTTGGATTAAAACGACTTTCTTGTCGTGTTAGACCATAAACCCAAGCCTCATCCACGCCATAGTCTTTTGAAAAATTCGTCACTGTTTCTCGATAAGGCGTAGGGAAGCGCAGGTTATAACTATGCACGGATTTAGTCCTCTCCGCAGTGTTAATAGCTATATCATACCAACCCTGTCGAACCGCCAACTCAGCAGCAGCCAATAACTGTTTATCATCGTAATCGCGAGTCGCCCAAGACCATTCAGCTCGTGACTCCCACTTCAGACCAATGCGCTGCAACTCTATTACACGTTGCATTGCTGGCTGATTTTGAATTTGCTGTACTTCGACCTCAGTTGGAACATAATTAATTGGCATGGCCGTTAACACATCACCCAACTCATCTTCCGCAAGCAAGCCGTAATAATTGCGTTCGCGTGTCAAAGCAAGTAACAACTGATTGGCCTTTGGAATATCATTCTGCGCTTTATATGCACGAGCTTTCCAGTATCTCCAAACAGGCTCTTCTTGCTGTTCAATCGACATGTCAGCAATCGTATTTTTTACCAAACTCCAATCTTTACCCCACAAAGCGACCCTAACTTTCCATGCAAAAGCCTCTTTATCCATATATTGAGTCTTCACTCGTGCATACATGCCAAGTGCATTAATATCATGATGTCGCGCAGCATAAACTGCAAAACGCTTCCACATCTGCGCAGACTCTTCTTCTGAAAACTGACTCGCTAATTTTTCCCAGCGCTGCTTTGCTGAATCAATCTGTATACGTATAAGACGATCTAAAGCATATAGATGAAGTTCACGGCCCAATCTCGTGTGTAGTGAAATTGGATTTTTAGCATAAAGAAATTGCTGTGGATTTTGGAAAGCAGCATCTAAAGATTTAACTGAAGCAGAAAGATTCAATCGCTGCAATAATGACTTAGCCAAGGGCAACTGACCTTCTTGCAACGCCAATCTGAAGCGCATCCAAATGTCATCTTCCGTAAGCACATTCGATTTTTGCATGAGGTCAAACAGCCCCTCACAGCTGACTGGTTGATTAGTAGCCACCATCCAATAGACTTTGCCTTCAGTAAGCGCGATTACATCTCCTTTTTTAGCTCTACCTTCCAGGGAATAACAAGCAATCGCGATATCTTGACGTTTATATTGAGGAAACTCTTCAAAAAATGTTATCCAGTCTTGGTGTTTAGCGAGAGTCTTTAACCATTCTGCTCTTATTCGCTCCGAAAAAGAGGTGTCATTGTATTCAACAAGGTAGTTTTGGATTTGAGTTTTATCTGCGTTACTTAGCTTCAACAACATTACCCAATAATCAACATATGGAAGCAATACATAGTTCTGCGAATGCAATATTTTTGATGATTGTTCCAGGCCAATTAAATCTCTAGCCTGATAGGATTGCTGAGCTTTTAAGAAAACCTTATCGGCACTTTGCTCTGTAGCAAAAGCGACACTGAAAAAAAATAATTGAATCAATAAAATGAGAAAACGCATCAAGTCCTGCTTTCAAAAAGCGTACTGGCTGATGACCGCTGTAAGATTAAGCACGTCACTATTACGTGCCTGCTAAAAAAGAATAATTCTACTAATCGAATATAGAAGTGCAACAAGTACTAACAATACAAATAAAAACTTACTCACTTGCCATGCGAAACGGAGATAGCGCTTATCTTGACTTAATAAATATACGCCTAAGCAAACAACTATCGTAATAAGAATAAAAGCAAAAAGTAGACGGAGAACAATCATAAAACAATGAAATTACACATACTGTAAAGAATGACTTGAATCGAGCAAAGTTTGGAATCCATTAGGCGCTTCCTCAGCACGATCAAAGGTTGCATATTCCCAAGCATCAACATCTTCTAATAAATTACGAAGTAGTTGATTATTGAGCGCATGCCCTGATTTATAAGCTGTAAAAGCACACAGTAAAGGATGGCCTAAAACATATAAGTCGCCTATAGCATCTAACGTTTTATGCTTAACAAACTCATCTTCATAGCGTAAACCATCACTATTTAAAATTCGGTATTCATCTAAAACAATCGCATTATCTAGACTACCGCCACGCGCCAATCCCATAGAGCGAAGCGCTTCCACTTCGTGCATAAAACCGAAGGTACGAGCACGACTAACATCTTTAATATATGAATTATCAGCGAAATCTATTTTGACATTTTTACCTGTATGCTCAAAAACCGGATGAGCAAAATCAATAGTGAAATCGATTTTAAAGCCAAAGTAAGGATCGAAGCGCACCCATTTATCACCGTCATGAACTTCGACTGTTTTTTTGATACGTATGAATTTTTTCGCTGCGGCTTGCTCAACAATTCCTGCTTGCTGCAGCAAAAAGACAAACGGCCCTGAACTCCCATCCATAATAGGAACTTCAGCAGCCGTTAAATCCACATAAATATTATCTATACCAAGCCCAGCAAGCGCTGACATTAAATGCTCAACGGTGGCGATGCGAACCCCTTCATGTTCCAAGGCTGAACACATACGAGTATCACATACATATTGAGGCTGCACTTTGATTTCCGCAGAGCCGGGCAGATCGGATCGACGAAAAACAATACCGGTGTCAGGCATAGCAGGACTCAAGGTCATCGTGACCTTTTCACCCGAATGCAAGCCAACACCAGTGGCACTGATGGCTTTTTTAAGCGTACGTTGTTTCAGCATCATCTAGCTAAAAGTTTTCCTAAAAAAATCATACTCATAAGCGTTTTTAAAAACGCTTTACTCAACATTTACACCGTATTTATCCTTAAAGGATAGCATAAGTGCCGCGCCTACTGCTATTACTAGCGCTTCATATACAACTACTTAGTCAGCTTGCTTGCGAAGAAAAGCAGGAATATCGTACTCTTCAATTCCATCTTTTTTCATCGCATCAACCTGTGCACGGCGACCATTTGGGCTAAATACTGCTGGCTCGTCATCTTCAGCGTAACCAATTTCTTGACCCATATAAACAGGTTGATTAGTTGTACCGTTAAGAATTACCGGCGTATTCACTACTAAAGTTGGTTTCTTTTGAACACTGCTGATGCCATTCAAACCTGTAGCAACCATTGTTACACGCAATGCGTCACCCATAGTTTCATCAAATACATTACCAACAATCACTGTTGCATCTTCAGCAGTAAATGAACGGATTGTATTCATCACGTCGTTATATTCTTTCATTTTGAAAGAATGGCTAGCCGTAATATTTACTAATACACCACGTGCGTTTGCCAAGTTCACATTCTCAAGCAATGGACTAGCAACCGCTTGTTCAGCAGCCAATACAGCACGATCTGGACCAGTTGCAATAGCAGAACCCATCATCGCCATGCCCATTTCAGACATCACAGTACGCACGTCAGCAAAGTCAACGTTCACCATACCAGGGCAATTAATGATTTCAGCGATGCCTGAAACTGCGTTATGAAGTACATCATTTGCTGCCTTAAAGGCATCAATAAATGTCACGTCATCACCTAAAACTTCCATCAATTTGTCATTAGGGATAATGATTAGAGAGTCCACATGTTTAGAAAGTTCTTCTAAACCGTCTGTAGCCACTTTGCTACGTTTGCCTTCGAAAGCAAATGGTTTAGTCACAACAGCGACAGTTAGAATACCCATTTCCTTAGCGACTTCGGCAACAATAGGTGCTGCGCCTGTGCCTGTACCACCACCCATGCCTGCAGTGATAAATAACATATCAGCACCGTCAATCACTTCAGCAATGCGATCTCGATCTTCTAAAGCTGCTTCACGACCGATTTCTGGTTTTGCGCCTGCGCCCAATCCCTTTGTAATATCCATACCAATTTGAAGTGTGGTTTTTGCTTGGCTCTTCTTAAGTGCTTGCATATCGGTATTAGCGCAAATGAACTCAACGCCTCCCACATTCTTTTCTATCATGTGTTCAACTGCATTGCCGCCACAACCGCCCACGCCAATGACCTTAATCACCGCTTCCTGGGAATCTCTATCCATAATTTCAAACATATTGCCTCCTTGTAAACTGCCTATCAAAAAACTACTTCTGCCTATTTCAACTACTTACTGCTACTACTAAAAATTACCTTGGAACCAACTCTTCATTCGCTCCAAAATTCTTGCGAAAGAATTACCATCTAAATTGCTGTGATAATGCTGCTCAACTTGTCGTTTACCAATTAACAATAAACCCACACCAGTTGCATAACGTGGATTGCTAACGACTTCCGATAAACCGCCAACATATCTTGGCAAACCAAGTCGAACAGGCATATGGAAGATCTCTTCACCCAATTCAACCATGCCTTTCATCATTGCTGACCCACCTGTAATAACAATGCCTGAAGCAATCATTTCCTCTAAACCACTGCGACGCAATTCAGCCAATACAAAGTCATACAACTCAACCACTCGCGGCTCAATAACTTCGGCTAATGTTTGCACTGATAACTGACGTGACTCACGGCCATCCGTACCTTGCACCTCAACAACTTCACGAGGATCAGCCAACTGACGTAACGCACAACCATGTTTAATCTTGATATCTTCTGCTGATTGAGTCGGTGTTCTTAATGCCACAGCAACATCATTAGTGATTTGATCACCCGCGATTGGGATGACTGCAGTATGTCGAATCGCACCTTGTTTAAATACTGCGATATCTGTCGTGCCACCACCAATATCAACCAAACAAACACCTAATTCTTTTTCATCTTCAGTCAATACTGCTTCACTAGATGCAAGTGGTTGTAAAATCAAATCAGAAACTTCTAATCCACAACGTTTAATACTCTTCACAATGTTTTGCGCTGCCGCAACTGCACCAGTAACGATATGAACTTTCACTTCTAACTTCATACCGCTCATACCCAATGGTTCACGGACATCTTCTTGACCATCGATAATGTATTCTTGCGTCAGAATATGAAGAATCTGCTGATCCGAAGGCAATGCAATTGCTTGGGCTGTTTCAATCACACGCGCCACATCTGCTTGGCTCACTTCAGCATCTTTAATTTTCACCATGCCTCGCGCATTGATACTTTGCACATGGCTACCAGCGATACCAGTAAAGACATCTCTTATTTTGCAATCCGCCATTAATTCAGCTTCTTCAATCGCGCGCTGAATTGCATTAACGGTGGAATCAATATTAATCACGACACCTTTTTTTAATCCGCGTGACACATGCTGACCTAAGCCAACCACGTTTAAGGTTCCCTCAGGCATTAGCTCCGCAACAATTGCGACCACTTTTGAGGTGCCAATATCCAATCCAATAATGACGGGATTTTTATCTTCTTTAGGCCTGCTCATATATGTCTCCGCTCTTTCTTAAAACTTCTTAGTGTTAAATTTGTTACCTAATAAAAATTTATTTTTTAGCTTTTACTTTTTTAGCATCAGCTCGTTTTTTCACTTCTTTTTTCTTATCTTTAACTTGCGCCCTAGCTGCCATTTCTTTGGTTACTGCTGGCTTAGCGACTGTGGGCGAACCACCAGCTCGGTAGATTGCAAAGCCATTGGGATAACGTAAATCTACATATTTCAAATTCCCATTCACACTTGCTAAGGTTTTTGCATACACAGTAGCGAACCTTTTTAATCGGGTATCCATTTCTTCTCGACCAAGTGCAATCACTAAGCCCTTATCTGTTTTCAACTCCCAAGAACGTCTTGGCGTTAATGTCATTTCAATGACTTTCAAATTCATCGGCGTGAGCACATCACTAAAAACCGCATAGCGCTCTGCTATTTCATGCACACCATCACCAGGGCCTAGAAAACCTGGCAAATCAGAATCTGATGCCGCATGAAAAAGTTCGCCATAAGTATTTACTAAAGCGATATTGCCCCATCTTGCTAACTCTTTATGCTCTTCGATCACCACTTCCAAACCATTAGGCCAACGTCTTCTTACGGTTACATTTCTAGCCCAAGGTAATTTCTGAAACGCATCACGTGTCTTTTCTAAATCCACTGTAAAAAAATTACCTTGCAAATAACGGCTGGAAATTAACTTCACTTGCTCCCGTGTCACATGCTTAAGTTCGCCTTCAACACGAACTTCGCGTAAAGGAAAAATCGGCAAATGCACAATTGCATACAGTACGCCATACAGAAACAACACGAAGGCAACTGCAAACAATAAATTGGCAACCCAATTAAGAAGCTGTGGTTTATTCCACACGCGCCTGTTCTCCTACATGCTTCTCAATCGCCAGACTTAATATTTTTTTAACTAAGTCACTAAAACTAATTCCAGCAGCTTTAGCGGCCATTGGTACTAAACTATGGTCTGTCATCCCTGGACTGGTATTCACTTCCAAGAAGTAATGCTTACCATCTTCATCCATCAGAAAATCAACACGTCCCCATCCTGTACCGCCAATTGTTTTAAATGCTTGCACGGCTTCCGCCTGAATTTTGGCTTCTTGCTCCGCAGGCAAGCCGCATGGACATAAGTACTGTGTATCATCGCGTAGATACTTAGCCTCAAAATCGTAAAACTCATTGGCAGGCACAATACGGACAATAGGTAATGCACGATCACCTAAGATACCTACGGTATATTCACCGCCACCGACAAACTGTTCCGCAATGACTAAAGGATCAGATTTAGCAGCAAGTTCATAAGCGGCTTTCAGTTCACCCGCATTTTTAACTTTGCTAATCCCAATACTTGAGCCTTCATTGGCTGGTTTCACGAATAAAGGCAAACCTAGTTTTTTCTCAATTGCCGCAAAATCAGTATTTCCAGCCACCACCTCAAAAGCTGGAGTGGTCACACCAGCAGCACGCCAAACCAACTTAGTCCGCCATTTGTCCATGCCAATCGCAGAGGCCATCACACCAGAGCCTGTATAAGGAATTCCAAATAACTCCAAAGCACCTTGCATCGTGCCGTCTTCACCAAAGCGACCATGCAACGAGATAAACGCCGCATCATATTGCTCCAAGTCGTGCAGAGGACGTTGTGCAGGATCGAAAGCTTCCGCTTGAATGCCTTGCCCTTGCAACGCAGCCAAGACAGCCGCACCGCTTTTTAGCGACACCTCACGCTCACCTGATTTACCGCCTAATAACACTGCTACTTTGCCAAAATTCATCTTCATTTCTCGCCTATTACTCTGACTTCTTGCTGTAATTCAATACCAAATTTTTCTTTCACTGCGTCACGCATCAAGGTAATGGTTCGGTCAATATCCTCAGCTGTTGCACCTGGTGACGTCACAATAAAATTTGCATGCTTTTCTGAAACTTGCGCACCGCCGATTTGATGTCCTTTTAATCCGCAGGCTTCAATTAAACGTGCTGCATAATCACCTTCTGGATTACGAAAAGTTGAGCCTGCATTCGGCAAATTAAGTGGCTGCGTTGCCAAACGTTTTGCCAATAAATTTTTAATCGTTAATTCAGCCTCTGCTGCACTACCGTTAGCTAGTTCAAACCAAGCACCGATAAACCATTCATTCTTTGCTGGCATTTCTACGTGACGATAAGTTGCTACAAATTCATCTCGACTACGCTCATGTAATTTCCCGAGCGTATCAATCGTCAACACTTTGTTCACAACATCCCAAGTTTCGCCGCCATGGCAGCCTGCATTCATAGCCAAAGCACCACCTACCGTACCTGGAATGCCAGCCAAAAACTCTGCGCCACGTTTGCTTTGTTTAGCGCTAAATTTAGCAACTTTTGCACTAGTCACCCCGGCATCGGCATAAATCAAATCACCTTGCATTTCTAATGTGTTAAGAGCGTTGTGCATCACGATAACCGTGCCACGCACCCCACCATCACGCACTAATAAATTTGAACCCAAGCCAATAAAACTCACTGGCTCATTTCCATCTAAGCCTTGCAAGAAAGCTTGCAAATCTTGCAAACCAGCAGGGATGTAAACGCGATCGGCTTTACCGCCAACGCGCCAGCTGTTGTAACGAGCTAATGACTCATTCAACAACAAAGTACCCTGTAATTTGCTTTGGGCTATCAAGCTGACAACTCCTTGGTTTTAGCAGCCACTTGGCCAATAGAACCTGCACCCATCACAATCACAACATCACCATTTTTTGCCGTATTTAAAATCGCTTGCGGCAATTCATTTGTTGTTTCCAAAAATAGCGGCTCTACTTTTCCTGCCACACGCACAGCACGAACGAGCGCACGTCCATCGGCAGCAACAATGGCTGCCTCACCAGCTGGATAAACTTCAGTAAGTAATACAGCGTCAGCACTTGAAAGTACACGGACAAAATCTTCAAAACAATCCCGCGTTCTTGTATAACGATGAGGTTGGAAAGCCAAAACCAAACGACGTCCAGGGAATGCGCCTCTTGCAGCAGCAATCACAGCTTGCATTTCCACTGGGTGATGTCCGTAATCATCAATTAAAGTAAAAGTCCCGCCTGTTTTTGCAGCGACTTCACCATATCGTTCAAAACGACGGCCTACACCTTTAAATTCCTTAAGGGCCTTTGCAATAGCTGCATCTGGAACGTTAAGCTCACTCGCAATTGCAATAGCCGCCAACGCGTTTAATACATAATGCTGACCCGGCAAATTAAGTGTGACGTCGAACTCTGTTGTCACGCCATTAATACGCTGGACTGTGAAATGCATTTGACCATTATCAGCAACAACATTCTTTGCCCGCACTCTCGCTTCTTTACTCAAACCATAAGTCATCACAGGCTTAGTGACTCTTGGAAGAATCTCACGAATATTGGCATCATCAATACACACAACAGCCATGCCCCAAAAAGGGAGTTGCTGTAAAAATTCAACAAACGCACATTTAAGCTTTTCAAAGCTATGCTCATAAGTGTCCATGTGATCAGCATCAATATTAGTGACGACTGCCATCACGGGGGTTAAGTGTAAAAATGAAGCATCGGATTCATCTGCCTCAGCAACGATATATTCTCCAGTCCCTAATTTTGCGTTGGCGTTAGCTGACTCTAATTTGCCGCCAATCACATAAGTTGGGTCCATGCCCGCCTCTGCCAAAATGCTAGCAATCAAACTAGTGGTCGTCGTTTTTCCATGCGTTCCTGCGACTGCAATTCCCTGTCTAAAACGCATTAATTCAGCTAACATTAATGCACGTGGCACCACCGGAATATTTCTAGCGCGTGCTTCCATCACTTCTGGATTCGCTTCATTTACCGCACTAGAAACCACCACTACATCAGCGTCATTTAGATTCTCTTTTTGATGCCCTTGATAAACCTTAGCACCAGCATTTTGCAAGCGCTCCGTGACATTATTTTTCGCTAAATCAGAGCCAGTCACACTGAAGCCTAAGTTCACTAGAACCTCAGCAATCCCACTCATGCCTGAGCCGCCAATACCAATAAAGTGAATATTTTTTACTTTATGTTTCATAGCGCCACCTCCATGCAAACATTTGCAACATTAGCTGTCGCCTCTGGCTTACCGAGCGAACGTGCTTGCTTAGCCATCTTCAGGCATTTATACCGCGTTAATTGCACAAATATTTGTACCAATTTCTCTACCGTTAACTCTTTTTGTTGAATCAATATTGCGGCATTTTTTTCTGCCAAATAAGCAGC
>JBEIDM010000021.1:0-11928 GCA_040383445.1 Candidatus Methylopumilus sp.
GATGAAATGCCAGAGCTTTCACATTTGCAAGATCAATACAAAGATCAAAACGTTGTTGTTATTGGCTTAGCGGCCGAAGATGAAGAAAAAACCCAAGCTTACTTTAAAGAAGATAAAAGCCGCGCTGTCACTTATCCAATCCTCATTGGTGACTTAGATGCGATGAATTTATCCGAAAAATTAGGCAACAGCCGCGGCATCCTGCCTTATACTGTGGTGATTGATGCAAATGGCCAGGTCGTTAAGACCTTTTTAGGTCGTATTAATCAGCCACTTATTGAAAAATCGCTGTTGCCTCTACTCAACATACCAAAAAGTTAAGCATCATTAACTTAAGGTTTTTAACCACAAAAATTCATACGTAATAAATCGTAATTTCTTCAAATTGCATTAATTTGCTGTAGAATGTCTTCTAATTTACGACAAACGATAGATCTCAGATTTTAAAATTTGAGTATTTAAATATGGCAAAAACCAATTCAAAATCCGTTTTAGTACTACATGGCCCAAACTTAAATCTTTTAGGTTTGCGCGAGCCAGATCATTACGGTAACAACACCTTAGATGACATTAATGCTCAATTAAAAGCACGTGCATCAGAAGCGCATGTTGATTTAGAAAGTTTTCAAAGCAATTCTGAAGTTGAGTTGATTCAAAAGCTACATGACTTAGCAACAAACAAAGTTGATTACATTATTATCAATCCTGCAGCTTTCACTCATACCTCAGTTGCCCTAAGAGACGCACTGTCAGCAATTAAAATTCCGTTTGTTGAAGTGCATTTATCAAACATCTACGCACGAGAGTCCTTCCGTCAGCATTCCTACTTCTCTGATATCGCCGTAGGCGTTATTAGCGGCTTGGGTGCTCAAGGTTATTTACTCGCTTTAGATTTCGCAATTAACAAAATCACGCATTAGCATTAATAAAATAAACGCACTTTTTCATTAAAGTGCTTAACTATTCAATACTTGTTTTAAAGAGGTGAACCATGGATTTACGCAAACTTAAAAAACTCATCGACTTAGTTGAAGAATCTGGTATTTCAGAACTTGAATTAACAGAAGGCGAAGAGAAAGTACGTATCAGCCGTAACCTTCCACAAGGTCAAAGTGTGATGCATTACGCACAACCGCAAATGATTCAACAAGCAGCACCTGTAGCTCCAGCTCCCGCGTCCGCAGAATCGCCTGTAGAAGCAGCACCTGCAGCAATTGAAGGTCATGTGATTAAATCACCAATGGTCGGTACTTTCTACCGCACACCATCGCCAGATGCTAAATCTTTTGTAGATATTGGCTCTAGCGTTGCAGTTGGCGACACACTATGCATCATCGAAGCGATGAAGCTATTAAACGAAATCGAATCTGACCACGCTGGCGTTATCAAAGCGATCCTGGTTGAAAACGGTCAACCCGTCGAATACGGCGAACCTTTATTTATCATCGGCTAAAGAGGTTTTAAATGTTTGATAAAATCCTCATCGCTAATCGCGGCGAAATTGCACTACGTATCCAACGTGCTTGTCGTGAATTAGGCATTAAAACAGTCGCTGTTCACTCAGAAGCTGATAGAGATGCAAAATACGTTAAGTTAGCTGACGAATCTGTTTGTATTGGCCCAGCGCCATCAGGTCAAAGCTACTTAAATATCCCAGCGGTCATCAGCGCAGCAGAAGTGACTGACGCAGAAGCGATTCACCCTGGTTACGGTTTCTTATCTGAAAATGCTGACTTCGCTGAACGCGTAGAACAAAGCGGCTTCGTTTTCATTGGCCCACGTGCTGAAACCATCCGTTTAATGGGTGACAAAGTCAGCGCTAAAGACATGATGAAAAAAGCTGGCGTTCCTTGTGTACCTGGTTCAGACGGTGCATTGCCAGACAATCCAGCAGAAATCATTCGTATTGCCAAAAAAATCGGTTACCCAGTGATTATTAAAGCAGCTGGCGGTGGTGGTGGTCGTGGTATGCGTGTCGTGCATACAGAAGCGGCCTTAATTGCTTCAGTCAACATGACCAAAGCAGAAGCACAAGCAGCGTTTAACAATCCAGTGGTTTATATGGAAAATTCCTAGAACAACCACGACACATCGAAATTCAAGTAATGGCAGACCAACACGGTAATGCTATTTACTTAGGTGAGCGCGATTGCTCTATGCAACGTCGCCATCAAAAAGTACTTGAAGAAGCACCAGCACCTGGCATTTCTGCTCGCATACGCGACAAAATTGGCCAACGCTGTGCAGACGCATGTAAACGCATTAATTATCGCGGTGCGGGTACTTTTGAATTCTTATACGAAAACAACGAATTCTATTTCATTGAAATGAATACCCGCGTTCAAGTTGAGCACCCAGTGACAGAAATGATTACTGGCGTGGACATCGTTCAAGAACAAATCCGTGTGGCTTATGGCGAAAAACTTCGTTTACGCCAAAAAGACATTCAAATTCGTGGCCATGCCATTGAATGCCGTATTAACGCAGAAGACCCGTATACCTTCGTTCCATCACCAGGTCGTATTTCAACATTCCATATGCCTGGCGGTCCTGGTATTCGCGTTGATACACACGCATATCAAAACTATGTTGTGCCATCTCATTACGATTCTATGATCGGCAAACTGATTGCCTATGGTGATAATCGTGAACAAGCGATTGCACGTATGGATATCGCACTTTCTGAAATGGCAGTTGAAGGCATTAAAACCAACATTGCATTGCATCGCGATTTGATGAATGATGCAGCTTTTCAATTAGGTGAAACAAGTATTCACTATCTTGAAGACAAGCTCGGTATCAGCAGCAAGTAATCGCAGCATCCATGGCTTGGCTTAATCTTCACATAGAAGCACACAATCAGAACGCCGATTTACTTAGCGATGCGCTAATGGAAATCGGCGCTTTGTCTGTCAGCATTGAAGACGCCAACGCTGAAACGCTCGACGAACAACCGATTTTTGGTGAACCTGGCGATCCTCCACCAGGCATCTGGAATGAAAATATCGTTACTGCTTTATTTAATGACGACATCAACTTCTCAGAAGTCATCAGTGCGCTTGAAGAAGCCACCGGTTACCAAAATCTCAAATTCACCAGTGAACGCGTGGCCGAACAAGATTGGGTGCGTGCTACACAATCTCAGTTCGACCCGATTAAAATCACTGATAAGCTTTGGATTGTGCCTACATGGCATGACGCACCGAATCCTGATGCACTCAATATCGTATTAGATCCTGGCCTCGCTTTTGGGACGGGCAGTCACCCAACCACACACTTATGTCTTGCGTGGCTCACCGATACTATTAAAGCAGAGCACCAAGTATTAGATTACGGCTGTGGCTCAGGCATTTTAGCGATTGCCGCTAAAAAACTAGGCGCAAAAGAAGTCGTTGGTGTTGATATCGACCATCAAGCCATTATTGCCAGCCAATTTAATGCTGAACAAAACCAAGTCAGCGCAAAGTTTTATATGGCAACAGACTATCCAGAAGCACAAGCCGATATCGTCGTTGCCAATATCTTATCAAGCGCACTATCCGTTTTAGCCCCAGCACTCGCTTCTGCATGTAAACCAGGCGGACTCATTGCACTTTCTGGTATTTTGCGTGAACAAACTGATCAAGTTTCAGCCATTTATGCAGAGTGGTTTGAGATGAATGCACCTGTATTCATGGATAGCTGGGTCTTGCTTTCAGGCGCACGAAAATGATCATTCATTTCCCTAAGAAAATTTCTTTCGGAAAGGTTTTAATCGCCCTAATTCTTGTTGTAATTGCGCTTGCCCAAGTCATATACGCAACACGCAACACCATTGCTCAACAACATCCTGCAACGCAACCTTATTTAGCTAAAGCATGTCACTGGCTCAAATGTGAAATGGCCCTCGCGCATGACGTTAAGCAATTATCGATTGAAGATACCGCCTTAACGCAAAGTAAAAGCCGAACCGATGTGATTAAGCTCAGCGGGACTATCACCAACCATGCCACTTATGCTCAGGCCTACCCAGAATTAGAATTAAGCTTAACCGATGCAAATGACATCGTGGTTTTGCGTCGATATCTTAAACCTAGTGAATATGTCGCTCAGCCGGCCGTCGGAATCGTTGCCAATAGTGATGTTGGATTTACAGTGGGTTTAATACTCGACGGGGTTGAAGTGACGGGGTATCACGTGAAAATGATTGATTAAAGTCACGCTTTATAAATCACAACAAACTATTAGAAAAAATCTCCAGCTGTCTAATCGATTTCGCAATTTCTTCCACCGCTTTTTCACGACCATAACTCTTACGCCAAGCTAAAGCGATTTGTCTTTTTGGCGCAGGCTTCGTAAATGGCACCACTTTAATCAGTGGATTCTGATAACGCTCAATAGTCGCACTTGCCGGCAACACAGTTAGGCCTAAATTAGATGCAACCATATTTCGAATAGTATCTAGAGAGTTACCCTGCAAAATCTCGCCATTGCGGCTTAGACGCGGGCAAGCCTGCATCACCTGATTACTAAAACAATGGCCGCTATTGAGTAGTAAGATTTTTTCATCCGCCAACTCTTCAGGATTAATCGAATCGCGCTTCGCCCAATCATGGGTGATTGGCACCACTACCACAAACTCTTCTTCGTACAGCGGCAGGGTTTTAATCCCAGGGATATCAAACGGCAAAGCAATAATCGCCACATCAATCACGCCATTACGCAATTGTGTTTCTAAATTGATGGTGAGGTTCTCTTCTACAATCAACGGCATTTCTGGTGCTGATTGTCGTAAATATGGAATGATTTCAGGGAGCAAATAAGGCCCAATTGAATAAATCACACCCAACTTCAACGCGCCCACTAATTGATTATTTCCTTGGCGTGCAATTTCTTTTACGCGGTTCGCTTCTTCAATCGCCCGAGTAGCTTGCTCCACCACCAGCTCACCAATCACCGTCATCGTCACATCATTACGATTACGTTCAAATAACAAAACACCCAATTCATCCTCTAGCTTTTTAACCGCCAAACTCAAAGCTGGCTGACTCACAAAACAAACCTCAGCCGCTTTTCTAAAGTTTCTAGCCTTAGCTAGGGCCACCACAAAACGAAGTTCATTTAATGTCATGTTATAGGCTCAATTCTGGAGGTAACTCAATGGTGTGCGTCGATAAATAAATTTCTCGCAAGAAACAAATCAGTCCAAATATCAGCGCTATCATCGCCAACACAAACATTGGAGAAACCCAATGGGCTGTATCAAATTTAACGCCCGTGCCCACAAACAAAGTCGCAATCACCAGTGCAACCAGCAACGCAGAAACCGTACACAAAGTAATCGCCCAATGCACCCAATCTGAACGATCTGACAGAATCTTCATTTCAGCCAGCACATGGGCATGATGATGATCGTGCGACTCATTCAAGATTCTAAAACGATCTACAATCCGGCCTAAACGCATCGCCAATACTGATAATATCGCCCCAATCCCGGTTAACAAAAACACAGGCGCAACTGCCAACTGAATCACATGCGCAACCGTACTTAAGCTTTCAATATTTTGTATCATAATTAATCATCACCCTAGTGCTTGATAAGTATTGCCTATAGCCGTTACATTACCACTAAAAATCGCTTAAATCTAATAGAGCGTGGTAATAAAAAAGCCCGCAGTTAGCGGGCTTTTTGTTTTGCTTCTTGTAACTTAAATATCTAAGTTATTCACACCCAGCGCATTGTTTTCAATGAAAGCACGACGTGGTTCAACTTGGTCACCCATCAATGTTGTGAAAATCTCATCTGCGGCAATCGCATCGTCAATTTGCACTTTGAGTAGGCGACGCACTTGTGGGTCCATGGTGGTTTCCCAAAGTTGTTCTGGGTTCATTTCACCAAGACCTTTATAGCGCTGAACGTTCAAACCGTGTTTAGCCTCTTCTAACAGCCAATCGAGGGCTGCTTTGAAGGTTGTTACGGCTTGTGATTTTTCACCGCGTTTAATGGTTGCTCCTGTGCCTAATAGACCCTGAAGCATCACTGACACACGACTGATTTGACGGTAATCGCCACCAGCTAAGAATTCAGCATCCACTACGCAGCACTGCAAGTTGCCGTGCACGTATTTGTTTACTTCTAAGCGATATGTGCCCGCTTCTTGGTTAAAGCCAACAATCACTTCTGAACCAATCGCGCCTAGGATAGGGCGTAATTTTTCAGCGGCAGAATCGGCACTTGCTTTGTCGACTAAGCTAATTTCACCTAAATCTTGTAGGGCACGTAATACGCTTTCATCGTAAAGCGATGAAATGCGACGAATCACGGCTTCTGTGAGCACCATTTGTTTAGCAATAGTTTCTAATGCTTCACCAGTAAGTACTTCGCCACCTTTTTTGGTTTCTAGCTCAGCACCTTTAAGCGCTGATTGGAGCAAGTATTCATCCAACTCGTGTTGATCTTTTAAATAGCGCTCATCACGGCCTTGTTTCACTTTATAAAGTGGTGGTTGTGCGATATAGATATGGCCACGTTCTACTAGCTCCGTCATTTGACGATAGAAGAATGTGAGCAATAGGGTTCTAATGTGGGCACCGTCAACGTCCGCATCAGTCATGATAATGATGCGGTGATAACGTAGCTTCTCTGCATTAAAGTCGTCTTTGCCAATACCTGTGCCTAAGGCTGTAATCAGGGTCGCAATTTCTTGTGAGCCTAAAAGCTTGTCAAAACGTGCTTTTTCTACGTTTAAGATTTTACCTTTCAGTGGCAAGATCGCTTGGTTTTTACGATCACGACCTTGTTTCGCTGAACCACCTGCTGAGTCACCCTCGACTAGGTAGATTTCACATTTTGATGGATCACGTTCTTGGCAATCTGCTAATTTACCTGGCAAGCCCATGGTGTCCATGGCGCCTTTACGACGTGTCATTTCACGTGCTTTACGCGCCGCATCACGGGCACGGGCTGCGTCGACAATCTTGTTGCAAATCACTTTTGCATCCACTGGGTTCTCAAGTAAGAATTCAGCAAGTTTGCTTGCAACAACTTCTTGCACCACTGGCTGTACTTCACCTGATACCAATTTGTCTTTTGTTTGTGATGAGAATTTCGGCTCAGGTACTTTTACTGAAAGTACGCAAGTTAAGCCTTCGCGCATATCGTCGCCACTGGTTTCGATTTTTGCTTTTTTAGCTAAATCGTTTTCTTCAATGAAGTTGTTTAGTGTACGGGTCATGGCTGTACGCAGACCTGTTAAGTGGGTACCGCCATCTCGCTGAGGAATGTTGTTAGTAAAACATTGTACGGTTTCACTGTAAGAGTCGTTCCATTGCATCGATACTTCAACGGTCATGCCGTCTTTTTCTGCGACTGCGTAGAATGGTTTTGGATGAAGCACAGATTTACTGCGGTTCATGTATTCAACGAAACCTTGAACACCACCTGAGTAAGCAAAGTTTTCGCTCTTATTGTGACGTTGGTCGATTAATTCGATTTTTACGCCGTTATTTAAGAATGAAAGCTCACGTAATCGTTTTGCCAAAATATCAAAACTGAATTCAATTAACGCGAATGTTTCGATTGAAGGGAAGAAGTGAACTTCTGTACCGGTACGATCTGTTGTACCAACTTCTGCTAATGGTGCTTGTGGCACACCACGCGCAAATTCCATTTGGTAAGCTTTACCGTTTTTGTAAATCTTAAGTTTTAACCAATCAGATAAAGCATTCACCACTGAAACGCCCACACCGTGCAAGCCACCAGAAACTTTATATGAGTTTTGGTCAAACTTACCACCAGCATGAAGCTCGGTCATTACGATTTCTGCTGCTGAACGTTTAATGTCGTTTTTGTCGTCCTGTTTAATATCAACTGGAATACCACGACCATTGTCAGATACGCTGATTGAGTTGTCTGGATGAATGATAATTTTAATATCATCACAATGACCCGCTAGCGCTTCGTCAATTGCGTTATCAACAACCTCAAACACCATATGGTGCAAACCGCTACCATCTGAAGTGTCACCAATATACATACCAGGACGCTTACGGACAGCATCCAAACCTTCAAGGATGGTAATACTGGAAGAATCGTAATCTGTTTTTTGTGTGGTCATTTTTTTATCTTTAGTTAATACAAGGTTTATTACAGTTAATTAAACAGTTTTAAATTTAGTGTTTCACGTGAAACACTAAATGCGCATTGGCATCACAACATATTTGTAGTTTTCATCATTTGGTACTGTGATTAAACAGCTGCTATTAGCATCAGCAAATGAGAATACTACTTCTGGTGTTGTAATGTTATTTAATACGTCAATTAAGTAAGTTACGTTAAAGCCGATATCCAAGGCATCTTGGTGATAAGAAATTTCTAATTCTTCTTCCGCTTCTTCTTGTTCGCTATTAGTACTGATTAAACGCAGACTTGCTGTGCCTAACACCATACGGATACCGCGGTATTTTTCATTCGATAAAATAGAAGCACGTTGCATCGCTAAAAGAATGGTCATGCGATCAACGGTGAAACTGTTTTGATGGCCCACTGGAATCACACGTGTGTAATCAGGGAATTTACCGTCAATCACTTTAGAGATGAGTTTGATTTCACCAAATGTGAAGTTTACTTGCGTTGCTGATAATTCGATTTCTACTTCATCATCACTGTCATCGAGTAATTTAGTTAATTCAATGACTGTTTTACGAGGAAGGATGATGTCTTGTTTATCGTAGCTTTGCGTTAATTCTGTTGAAGTAAAGCTTAAGCGATGGCCATCAGTCCCTACGATGTTTAAACGGTTACCGTTAATTTCAAACAACAAGCCGTTTAAGTAATAACGGATATCTTGTTGTGCCATTGCAAATTCAACTTGTTTGAATAAACGTTTTAATGGGCCTTGACCAATTTTTACACTAACTGCACTGCCTGCGGCTTTAGACATCACTGGGTAATCAACAGCCGGTAAGGTTTGTAAGTTAAATTTACTCTTACCTGCTTTAACAGCAATACGGCTATCCGTTGTTGTTAAATTGATTTCTGTGTTATCTGGTAATGCACGGCAGATATCTAAAAGCTTTTTAGCTGAAACTGTTGTTGAAAGCTCACCGCCAATAGGTGTGTTCACTGAAAGTGAAATTTGCATTTCTAAGTCAGTGGCTGTTAATACAATATTGTCGTTCTTAGCTTCTAAAAGAAGATTAGAAAGAATTGGTAAAGTGTGACGTCTTTCTACAATACTACTCACAGATGAAAGTGGTTTTAGTAGTGCTTCACGGTTTATTTTGATGTTCATGTTTTAAGAACCTAAATAATATATTTAATTAATAATAGTAATAATGTAGCAAAAATCTGTTGATAATTTAATTTTCAATTTTAAATCATCAAGTTATACAACTAAAAAATGTGAGTATAAGTCACTAAAATGTTGTGGATAGATTGTTTATATTTTATACGTTTTATTAAAAAATCGTTATAAGCAAATTTCATCCACAGCTTATCTACAACATAACTGCGCTATCTAATCTCTAATTACCTGGACTAAAAAAGCGATGTCACGGGCAATAGTTTGATCATTCTGTCTTAACTGCTCTACTTCATCACATGCATGCATCACGGTTGTGTGATGACGACTGCCAAATGCTTCACCAATCTCTGGAAAGCTATGGTTGGTTAATTCTCTCGCTAATGACATTGCGATTTGGCGAGGTCTTGCAAAATTACGTGAGCGTTTTTTGCTATACATCTCAGCCACTTTAATCTTGTAATAGTCAGCTACCGTCTTTTGAATGTTTTCAATGGTAATTTGACGACTACGTACAGCGATTAAATCTTTTAAAGCTTCTTTAGCTAAATGCACATCAATGGAATGACCAGTAAATTTAGCCATAGCCACAATACGATTCAGTGCGCCCTCTAACTCACGCACACTGGATCTAATTTGCTTGGCTACAAAGAAGGCAACTTCTTCAGTGAGTGCAATTTTGGCCTCTTCTGCTTTTTTAAGCAGAATCGCTACGCGCATTTCTAATTCAGGTGGTTCTACCGCTACCGTTAAGCCCCAGCTAAAGCGGGTTCTTAAGCGTTCATCAACATCTTGGATTTCTTTTGGATAAGTATCGCAGGTAATGATGATTTGCTTCTTAGCTTCAATCAGCGAATTAAATGCGTAAAAGAACTCTTCTTGTGTACGCGTTTTTTTGGCGAAGAACTGAATATCATCAATTAACAACAAGTCTAATGAGTGATATTGACGTTTAAATTCATCAAACGCTTTGTGTTCGTAAGCTTTTACAACATCTGAGACGTATTTTTCAGCGTGTAAGTATTTAATCTTGGCTTCTGGGCGGTGGTCTTTTAAGTAATTACCAATCGCTTGTAGTAAATGGGTTTTACCTAAACCTACACCACCATAAATAAATAGCGGGTTGTAAGCGCTACCTGGGTTTTCTGCAATTTGTAATGCTGCTGCACGCGCTAATTGATTGGCACGGCCGGTTACAAAGTTATTAAAGTTAAACGCAGGGTTGAGTCCTGAGTGATCGCTATTCGCTTTGGTCTTTTTAGTGCTTGTTGCCGCTGCGGCTTTTTTAGCGATGCCGTCTTGTTTGTTTGCAGACTCTGGCTTTTTATCTTCATCATCTTTGAGCTGTTTTTTTGCAGCTTCAATATTGTCCATTAACAACACATCAACATTGATTGGTGCGTTAAGTGTTTCTTTAGCAAATGCTTGGATTTTAGGCAGGAAGCGATCTTTAACCCATTGCTGAACAAAACGATTAGGCGCGAGTAGGAGCAAAGCATCACCTTCTACTTTGTGCGACAGTGGTTTTATCCAAGTGTTAAATTGCTGTGCGGACAGTTCTTTTTCAAAACGCCCTAGGCACGCAGACCAAAAATTTTCCATCGGTTGCCCGATACTCCCAGCGATTATTGTTTTAAGGTATAAAGACTTTTCAGCCTGCGAGTGGCGTAATAGCAAGCTCGCTACGAGTTTGAATGGGATTTAGAAATCTGTTTCAAACAGGTGATTATCGAGGCTCATTTTAACTGGTTTATGCAAACTTATCCACAGGCAAGTTTACGATTTATATTTGATTAATCAGTAAATATTCGTTGACACAGCCTTGTTAGATGGGGTTTAATTATGCCCTTGTTTGAAAAACATATAGAAGTTATCGGAGAATCACAATGAAACGTACATATCAACCTTCGAAAGTTCGTCGTGCACGCACTCATGGTTTTTTAGTGCGCATGAAAACTCGTGGTGGTCGCGCAGTGATTGCTGCTCGTCGTGCTAAGGGCCGTGCTCGCTTAGCAGTTTAAGTCTTTACCTAATCGCACAGTAAGCTGTGCAGATGCATTAGGTAACATGAATTTTAAATTCCCCAAAAGATTAAAATTATTAAAAACGGATGATTTTTCATCCGTTTTTAATTTCCGCAAGCGCGTTGCAGGTCAATACCTCGTCATTCATTATCAAAAGAATCAACTTGGCTACACTCGGCTGGGTTTGGTGGTCGGTAAGAAACATTCACGCTTAGCTGTCGAACGTAATTACATGAAGCGCGTCCTGCGTGAACTATTTAGAACAAATCAATTAGATTTATTGAGTTTGGATTTGGTCATTCGCCCTCAAAAGCCATTTATTGCTATTAATTATTCTGCGATTGAGCAAGAATTTGTTATGCTATTGAACAAATTAAGTCAGCAGCAGAAACCTTAATTTTAAGAGAAACTAATGGCGCGAATTCTATTGTGGTTAATCAGGGGATATCAAATAGCTTTAAGTCCTTTTTTTGGCCAACAGTGTCGATTTCATCCCACTTGTTCTAAATATGCTTACCTTTCAATAGAAAAACATGGTGCTTTGCGTGGATCGTATTTGGCAGTCAGAAGATTGTTAAAATGTCATCCATGGCATGAAGGCGGCCATGACCCTATTCCTTAGA
>JBEIDM010000022.1:0-11927 GCA_040383445.1 Candidatus Methylopumilus sp.
GACAATAAATCATCATCATATAGGCCCCAGAAATTCATATCCTTTGGCTTTAGATTGCCTTTTAGTTCATCACGACCTAAGACTTCATCATAATGATGATCTTGAAAGAATTTACCTTTACCGGAAAACGCCAAAGCATCACTTGCCATATAAACATTGTAATAACCAGCATCATGAAAGATGTCGCCCAAACATACTGCATTTGGTAAAAACGATTTAATGTTTTCACCTTGATCATTACCATCGTACAAACTTACGCTCTTAAGTGGCACAGCACATTGCGTTGCAGTAATGCCTGCAATCGTCCATCCCGTGCCAGGTGCTTGTTTAAAACTGCTGAAGCTTGTACCTTTAAAATAATCCAAGCCACTTAATAAATTCTTACCAAATAGGGCAGGATCCTTATAACTATCTTCAAGACTTTCTACATAAATCAGCACTAAATTCTTAGGCTTCACTAAATCCACTTTTATCTTAGCTGGGTAAACGTAGTGCTCTGAAAAATAATCTTTACCAAATTGATTGTGTACAAATGCAGTAACAGAAAATTGCACGCCAAAATAAATACAAGATGCAATTAATAGATAAAGTGGCGCGCGATGGCCAATGAACCAATAGAATACTTTTATAAAATGAATGTTGGCCAAACGTGCCGGCCGAGTAAGCCAGTGCGAAGACCCATGCGTCAAGAATAATGCGATTGAATATTCTATAAGTACTAAAAATACTGCACTTGCAGTTGGTATTGCCACGCACCAAGTAAGGAAACTTTTAATCAATGCCGTATCGGTATCCACCAAACCTTCCATACCAAACTGCGCATGATATAGCACCTGCTCTAGAGATGGCTCTCCGAAATTATCCGCAATCCAATAAGCTAAAGCACTTAAAAAGAATGCCGCAAAATAGGTTAAAAAGCGAATGAGGCCGCGTACGAAATGTCGATGACGATTGTGAAGTTGTTGAACGCGAGTCAGCATAATTAAAACTTAGCGGACTTTATTCAACGGTTACTGATTTAGCCAGATTTCTTGGTTTATCAACATCTGTGCCTTTTAATAAGGCTGCATGGTAAGCCAATAATTGCACTGGAATACTATGCAAAATAGGGGAGAGCAAACCAACATTTCGAGGTGTTCTAATGACATGAACACCATCGCTTGCTGTGAAACGACTATCAGCATCTGCGAATACAAATAATTCTCCGCCACGCGCTTTGACTTCTTGCATATTAGATTTCACTTTTTCCAATAAGCTATCATTGGGCGCAATCACAACAATCGGCATGCTGCTATCAACTAAGGCTAATGGACCATGCTTTAATTCACCGGCAGGGTAAGCTTCTGCATGAATATAAGAAATTTCTTTAAGCTTAAGTGCGCCTTCAAGCGCAATTGGATAATGAATACCGCGCCCTAAAAATAAGGCGTTTTGTTTATCTGCAAAAGCTTTTGCCCACTCTCGAATTTGCGGCTCTAAATTCAAGGCATGTTGAACACTAACAGCTAATTGTCTTAAACCATTCAAATGCTCATGTTCTTGTTCAGCTGTGAGCAATCGGCGTTGCTTAGCCAAGGTCACTGCAAGCACGAATAACGCGACCAATTGCGTTGTGAATGCCTTGGTTGAGGCAACACCAATTTCAGCGCCAGCGCGCGTATAAAACACTAATTCGGAGGCGCGTGGAATTGCACTCTCTAATACATTACATATCGCTAACGTTAAATTCTGACCAAGCGATTTTGCATGCTTCAACGCTTCCATCGTATCTAGCGTTTCGCCAGACTGCGAAATCGTCACAATTAATTGGCGAGGATTAGGGACAGATTTGCGATAACGATATTCACTCGCAATTTCTACATTTACTGGCAACTGAGCAAGATCTTCTATCCAATATTTCGCAGTAAGTGCCGCATAATAACTGGTTCCTGCCGCTAAAATTAAAATGCTATCTATTTGCTTTAATATTTCATCAGCCTCGGCACCAAATAAAGCTGGTGAAAAATGTTTGTCTGCAATGACTGCTTCAAGAGTGTCTGCAATTGCACGTGGCTGTTCATGAATTTCTTTTTGCATGAAGTGGGTATAAGGACCCAACTCCATAGATGCAAGTGACACATCACTGATGTGAATTTGGCGTGTAACTGTTTGACCATCACGGCCGTAAATGACCACTTTTTCACGCGTCATTTCTGCAACATCGCCATCTTCCAAATACATCACTTTATGTGTTACAGACAAAACAGCTGATACGTCTGAGGCAATGTAATTTGAACCTTCACCTAAACCAATTAACAATGGGCAACCAAAGCGCGCAGTAATTAATACATCTGGCTCTTTAACTGAAATAACACCAATCGCAAAAGCGCCCGTGAGTTCTGTCGCAGCTTTTTGTGTGGCAGCAAGCAGTGTTGCCCCTTGGGTATGATAGTAATGTATGAGATGTGCAATTACTTCAGTATCGGTTTGAGAGATAAAATCATAACCAAGCGCTATTAAACGACTGCGTTGCTCTTCATGATTTTCAATAATGCCATTATGAACTACGGCAACTTCACCTTTTGAGACATGTGGGTGCGCATTGCTTTCCGTGACACCACCATGCGTTGCCCAACGCGTATGACCAATACCAACTAAGCCACTCAAGTGAACTTCATTTGCTTTATCAGTCATTGCAGAGACGCGACCTACAGCACGAACGCGTTCTATACCTTGCGCATTAATTACAGCAACGCCAGCCGAATCGTATCCACGATATTCAAGGCGACTTAAACCCTCTATCAAAGTAGAAACTACATTCTTATTTGAAATTGCACCAACAATGCCGCACATAGATTTCTTTCTTAACGCTATTTATTTAATTATTTTGGCTTTTTAACTGGTCGTTTCCAGTTGGCAATACTTTTTTGTTCTTTAGCTCTACAGAATGTAAGTTGTCCAGCTGGCGCATCTCTCGTTATTGTTGAGCCGGCTGCAATTGTAGCACCTTGACCAATGGTCACTGGCGCAACTAATTGAGTATCTGAACCAATAAACGCATTGTCTTCAATAATGGTTTTAAACTTGTTTGCACCATCATAATTACAGGTGATCGTACCTGCACCAATATTAACGTTTTTACCTACTACTGCATCGCCAACATAACTCAAATGATTCACTTTTGAACCATCACCAATTGTGCTGTTTTTAATTTCAACGAAGTTTCCAATGTGCGCATGATCTGCGATTTCAGCACCTGGGCGCAGTCGAGCATAAGGACCTAATTTACATCCAGCATTCACATGAGCTTGTTCAATATGTGTAAAGGCGGCAATTTCCGTACCTGAGCCAATCGTACTATTTTTAATTACACAATATGGTCCAATTTTAACGTTATCCGCTAAGGTAACTTCACCTTCGAATACACAGCCAACATCAATTTCTACGTCTTTACCTATTTTTAAATCGCCACGCACATCAATTCTGAATGGATCTTGTAATGTTGCACCTGCATTCATCAATGCTGTTGCATAACGCATCTGATATACACGTTCCAATCCAGAAAGATCCGCTTTTGAATTCACACCCTCTACTGAGGACTCATCATTAGTCACTTCTGCCGCAACCTGATGCCCATCTTTTACAGCGAGCGCAACAATATCTGTCAGGTAATATTCACCTTGCGCGTTGTTATTACTGAGCTGCGCTAACCAAGCTTTTAAATGCTGATTATTTGCGGCTATGATGCCTGTGTTTACTTCTGTAATTTGTCTTTGTTGCTCTGTTGCATCTTTATGCTCAACAATGGCTTCAATAGAAGTTTGTGCATTTCGAACAATACGGCCATATCCTGTTGGATTCGCTTTATTTACCGTAAGCAGGCCTAAGGCCTTCGTCTTATTCAATAAAGTCTCACAGCTAGTTCGGCTAAGTAATGGCACGTCACCAAGTAATATTAGTGTCGTCGCGTCTTTATCTAAGTGTGGCGCAGCTTGTTGGACAGCATGGCCAGTGCCTAATTGTTCTTTCTGCTCTACCCATACGATATTTTCATGAGTGAACGCTTCCGGAACAGCATTGCCACCGTAACCGTAGACCACAATAATTTTGCTTGGATTTAATTGTTTTGCAGCATCAATCACATGTTGTAGTAATGCTTTGCCCGCTAATTTATGCAGCACCTTTGGCATCAGTGATTGCATACGGGTGCCTTTTCCGGCGGCAAGAATGACGATATTGAGTGATTGAGTTGTCATATTTGAATTAACTAATTACATGCATTTAATTGAATTGTTTCATTGTAATTGAATACAGACTTGATAACAAAAAAGGCAGCCTAAGCCGCCTTTTTTGTTTAACATTTTCGCTAAGAAGCGAACAATATTAATGTACGTTTTTACGAAGTTTTGCGATGGCTTGTAATTGCGCCAAAGCTTCAACCAATTCTGATTGTGCTGCAGCGTAATTAACTTCACTTGCGTTGCTCTTCAAGGTCTCTTCCGCCAAACGTTTAACTTCTAACGCTTTAGCTTCATCTAAATCATGACCGCGAATCGCAGTGTCTGCAAGCACAGTGACCAAACCTGGCTGAACTTCTAGAATGCCGCCAGAAACGAAGATTAATTGCTCTTCGTTGTTCTCTGGTAATTTAATACGCAATGCACCTGGTTTAATGCTTGTTAGCATTGGTGTATGGCGTGGATAAATACCAACTTCACCCATAATCGCAGGTGCGACAACAAATTCTGCCTCACCTGAGAAAATAGATTCTTCAGCACTCACTACATCGATTTGTATTGTTGTTGCCATATTGGTTACCTATTTGCTTTCTGTCTGTTTAAGCTAATGAACTTGATAGCCAATTACAGAGTTTTAGCTTTTTCAACAGCTTCTTCAATAGCACCAACCATGTAGAAAGCTTGTTCTGGTAAGTGATCGTAATCACCGTTAACAATACCTTTGAAACCTTTGATAGTTTCTTTTAATGGTACATATTTACCAGGCGCGCCTGTAAATACTTCAGCTACGTGGAATGGTTGTGACAAGAAACGTTGAATTTTACGAGCACGAGCAACAGCCAATTTATCTTCTGGTGCCAATTCGTCCATACCAAGAATCGCGATAATGTCACGCAACTCTTTGTAACGTTGTAATGTTTGTTGAACGCTACGTGCAACTGCATGTGCTCTTCACCAACTACGAGTGGATCCAATTGACGTGATGTTGAGTCAAGTGGGTCAACCGCTGGGTAAATACCCAATGATGCAATATCACGTGACAACACAACTGTTGAGTCCAAATGTTGGAATGTTGTAGCTGGTGATGGGTCAGTCAAGTCATCCGCAGGAACGTAAACCGCTTGAATAGAAGTAATAGAACCAACTTTAGTTGATGTAATACGTTCTTGTAAGCGACCCATTTCTTCTGCCAATGTAGGTTGGTAACCCACAGCTGATGGCATACGACCTAACAACGCTGATACTTCAGTACCAGCCAATGTGTAACGGTAGATGTTATCCACGAAGAACAAGATATCACGGCCTTCGTCACGGAATTTTTCAGCCATTGTCAAACCTGACAACGCAACACGTAAACGGTTGCCTGGTGGTTCGTTCATTTGACCGAACACCATCGCTACTTTTGATTCAGCCATGTTGTCTAGTTTAATAACGCCAGCTTCAGCCATTTCATGGTAGAAGTCGTTACCTTCACGAGTACGTTCACCTACACCCGCAAACACTGACAAACCTGAGTGCTCTTTAGCAATGTTGTTAATCAACTCAAGCATGTTAACTGTTTTACCTACACCAGCACCGCCGAATAGACCAACTTTACCGCCCTTAGCAAACGGACATACCAAGTCAATCACTTTAATACCTGTTTCCAACAAGTCTACTGATGGAGATAACTCTTCAAAAGTAGGTGCGTGTTGGTGAATTTCACGACGCTCATCGGTTGCAATTGGACCAGCTTCGTCAATTGGACGACCTAAAACGTCCATCACACGACCCAATGTTGCAGTACCAACAGGTACTGAAATACCAGCGCCAGTTGCTTTAACTGCCATGCCACGGCGTAAACCGTCGCTTGAACCCATCGCAATGGTACGAACAATACCGTCACCTAATTGCTGTTGAACTTCGAATGTCAGGCCAGCTTCTGCTGTAGAACCTGCTTCGTCTAATACCAAGGCTTCATAAACCTTAGGCATTTGGTCACGTGGAAATTCCACGTCAACAACAGCGCCGATACACTGTACAACTTTACCTTGACTCATCTTAATGATCCCCATCTATGCTTAATTCGATTTTATATTCGATATTGATGTCGCTATTAACCCGATACCGCTGCCGCACCACCGACGATTTCAGAAATTTCTTTCGTAATCGCTGCTTGACGCGCTTTGTTATAAACCAGTTTCAATTCGCCAATCACAGTCTTCGCATTATCAGAAGCAGCTTTCATCGCGACCATACGAGCACTTTGCTCAGACGCCATGTTTTCAGCCACCGCTTGATAAATTACTGATTCAACATAACGAACCATTAAATCATCAATCACCACTTGTGCATCAGGCTCGTAGATATAATCCCAATGTCCTTGTGGCGCTCCAAGATTTTCACCTGAAAGTGGTAAAAGTTGATCCACTTTGGTTTCTTGTTTCATGGCGTTAATAAATTTGTTGTACACAACATACAACTGATCAATCTCACCTGCAACGTAGGCATCCAACATCACTTTGATTGGGCCGATAAGCTTTTCCATTTGCGGTGCATCACCTAAAGCTGTGATTTGCGATTGAACATTCGCATTGATACGGTTCATAAAGCCAAGGCCTTTATTACCGATTGCACAAACTTTTACAGAAAGATTTTCAGCTTCCCAAGCCTGCATTTGATTCACAGCAACACGAAGCACGTTGGTATTTAAACCACCACACAAACCTTTGTCTGAGGTTACAACGATGACACCAACGTTTTTAACGTTGTCACGTTTAACCAAAAAGGCATGCTTGTACTCTGGCTCAGCATGAGACATGTGAGCTGCTACATTGCGAATCTTTTCTGCATATGGACGGGCAGCACGCATACGATCTTGCGCTTTACGCATTTTCGATGCCGCCACCATTTCCATGGCTTTAGTGATCTTGCGTGTATTTTCTACACTCTTGATCTTGGTTCTAATTTCCTTACTACCGGCCATTATTTAACTCCAGCTAAGTAAGTATTAATAAGCGCTATTGGCTTTAAAGTCTTCAATTGCTTTCGACAATTCTTTGTCGTCGTCTTTTGAAAGATCTAATGTTGATTCAATACGATCAACCAAGCCTTTGTATTTAGCTTTAATGAATGCATGCAATGCTGATTCAAATGCCAATACTTTAGTTACAGGCACGTCATCCAAGTAACCTTGGTTAGCTGCTTGTAAACTGATTGCCATTTCTGAAACAGAAAGTGGTAAGTATTGAGCTTGTTTCATCAATTCAGTCACTAAACGACCACGTTCCAATTGCTTACGTGTTGCTTCGTCCAAGTCTGATGCAAACTGAGCAAACGCAGCCAATTCACGGTACTGAGCAAGGGCCAAACGCACACCGCCACCAAGTTTCTTAACAACTTTAGTTTGCGCTGCACCACCAACACGTGACACAGAAATACCAGCGTTAATCGCAGGACGAATACCAGCATTGAACAAGTCAGTTTCCAAGAAGATCTGACCATCAGTAATCGAAATTACGTTTGTTGGAACGAATGCAGAAACGTCACCCGCTTGGGTTTCAATAATTGGCAATGCAGTCAATGAACCTGTTTTACCTTTTACTTCACCATTAGTGAATTTCTCTACGTACTCTTCGTTTACACGAGCTGCACGCTCTAATAGACGTGAGTGGAGATAGAACACATCGCCTGGATAAGCTTCACGGCCTGGTGGACGACGTAGTAACAATGAAATTTGACGGTAAGCAATCGCTTGTTTTGTCAAATCATCATAAATAATCAATGCATCTTGACCACGGTCACGGAAGTACTCACCCATCGTACAGCCAGCGTATGGTGCAATGAATTGCAACGCAGCTGAATCAGATGCTGAAGCAGCAACGATAATGGTGTACTCAAGTGCACCGTATTGTTCAAGTTTACGTACCACGTTAGCAATTGTTGAAGCCTTTTGGCCAACAGCTACGTAGATACAGGTCATGTTTTGACCTTTTTGGTTAATAATCGCGTCAACTGCAACAGCAGTTTTACCAGTTTGACGGTCACCAATGATCAACTCACGTTGACCACGGCCAACTGGAACCATAGAGTCAATCGCTTTAATACCAGTTTGCACAGGTTGTGAAACTGATTTACGAGCAATAACGCCTGGCGCAACTTTTTCAATTTTGTCAGTCATTTTTGCATTGACTGGGCCTTTGCCGTCGATTGGACGACCAAGCGCATCAACCACACGACCGATTAGTTCTGGACCAACTGGCACTTCCAAAATACGACCTGTACATTTACAGATGTCGCCTTCAGTAATGTGCTCGTAATCACCTAGAACAACGGCACCAACTGAGTCACGCTCAAGGTTTAACGCTAAACCGAATGTGTTGCCTGGGAACTCGATCATTTCACCAGCCATTACATTTGATAGGCCGTGAATACGAACAATACCGTCCGTAACTGAAACTACAGTACCTTGTGTACGTGCTTCAGCAGTCGTGGAAAAATTCTCCAGTCTGCTTTTAATCAGCTCACTGATTTCTGATGTTGATAACTGCATTTTTATGTCTCCTGACCTAGATGGTCTAACCTTTTAAGTGTTCTAACCTTTAAGCGTGTATGCAAGTGACTGTAATTGGCCGCGTACTGATGCATCGATCACTGTATCGCCAACTACAATTTTGATCCCACCAATTAATTCAGGATCCAATTTCACTTGAGCTTCAATTTTTTTACCGAACTTAGCTTCAAGTTGCTTTACAAGCTCTTTCACTCGAGCGTCAGTCGGTTTTGCAGCCGCTGTCAATTCCGCCTCTAAAGTACCTTCGTCTTCTGCTTTCAGCGCTTCAAAAGCAGCAACAATGTCAGCAACAATTACGAGTCGATTGTTTACAACAAGTAATTTCACCAAGTTCAATGCTGCATCGCTTAATTTGCCGTCAAAAATTGCCAACAAAATGCGTGAAAGTTCGCTAGAAGGTAGTTTAGGATCATCAATCAAGGCCTTAACCTGGGCGTCATCTGACACCGCAGCAATTAAAGCCAATTCATCTGACCACTTAGCTAGCGCTTTATTATCCTTAGCCAAGCGGAATACCGCTGTGGCGTAAGGTCTTGCTATCGTTATCGCTTCAGCCATGATTTAGCAAGGCCTCCTAAAGCTCTTGAGCGATAGCAGTTAAGATCTCTGCGTGCGCTTTAGCGTCAATTTCTTTACGCAAGATTTTTTCTGCGCCTGCGATAGCAAGTGTAGACACTTGTTGACGCAAACCTTCTTTAGCGCGATTAATCTCTTGCTCGATTTCAGCTTTTGCACCAGTGATAATGCGATCGCCTTCAGCCTTAGCTGTGCCTTTTGCATCTTCAACGATTTGTGTCGCGCGCTTTTCAGCTAATGACAAAATCTCTGATGCTTTCTGCTTGGCTTCAGCTAGCGCTTCTGCAGCGCGTTTTGAAGATTGCTCAAGCTCAGCACGGCCTTTTTCGCCAGCTGCCAAGCCATCAGCAATTTCTTTTTGACGCGTTTCAATTGCATTAAGCAGAGGTGGCCACACAAATTTCATAGTGAACACAATAAGCACAAAGAATGCTATCGCTTGTGCTACTAGTGTGAATCCAATATCCATTTTTGCTCCTGTGCTTTAATAAGCTAATAAAGTGAATTTAAGAGCTTAGTGAGCAACTACGCTTAATAATGGGTTAGCGAATGCAAACATCATTGCAAGACCAACACCGATAATAAATGAAGCATCGATCAAACCCAATAGCAAGAATACTTTACCTTGCAATGCTGGGATCATTTCTGGTTGACGTGCAGCGCCTTCTAAGAAGCTAGCACACATGATACCGATACCGATACAAGCGCCAGCAGCACCTAAACCGATGATTAGGCCAATACCAATGCCTGTGTATGCTTGAATCATTGCTAAAAATTGAACAGCTTCCATTACTTTTCCTTTCAAATTGAGGGATCTTACAAACTAACTAAAAACAAAACTACAGAACTACAAACTAATAAAACAAAACTACTAAAACTTAATGACTTTCATGCGCCATCGCCAAATAAACAACGGTTAACATCATGAAAATAAATGCTTGCAACGCTACGATTAGAATGTGGAAGATTGACCAACCAGCACCTAAAATTGCACCTGCGATTGTACCTGTTACACCTGTGGCTGCCCACAAACCAAGTAACAAGAAAATCACTTCGCCAGCATACATGTTGCCAAACAATCGCAATGAATGTGAAAGTGGCTTAGAAACGTACTCAATCAAATTGAATAAGAAGTTAGCTGGCCAAACGAGTGGACTTGTACCGAATGGTGAACAGAATAATTCGTGAATCCAACCGCCTAGACCTTTTGCTTTAATTGCAAAGAAGATCATTAGGAACCATACGGTTAGAGCTAATGCAAATGTTGTATTGATATCAGAAGTTGGAACGCTACGCCATTTTTCAATACCGACAGCAGCCAAACCTTTAGCAACAACGTCGATAGGTAAGAAGTCCATCGCATTCATTAACAACACCCAAACAAATACTGTCATCGCTGCTGGCGCAATAAATGAGTGGCGGTTACCGTGATAAATATTTTTAACTTGGTCATCAACGAAGCCAAATAGCAACTCAATGAACGCTTGACGCTTTGTTGGCACGCCAGCAGTAGCACCACGAACAACCCACCAGATTAAACCCATTGCAATTACACCAAGCAATACTGACATCACTAAAGTATCTACGTGGATAGTCCAGAAACTTCCTTCACCAATTGCTTGGGTGTTGAAAGATAGATGGTGCGAAATATAACCAGATGGTGTTAATGCGTGTTCTGTCGCCATAAACTCTAACCCTTGAAATCTTTAAATATTTATTTTTTATCAAGACCGACAAATGTCGCGCCTGACAATATCGCTGATGCTGCTAATCCTAATATCAAAGCAATTGGTACCAATTGCTGATAAAGCTTGAATGTTAAAAACAAAAGCAATGCAATCACAGTGATTTTCACAGCTTCGGCTTTAAGCATCGCAATTAAAATTGCACCAGCCTCATGTTTCTTATCACCAGTTTTAGCAATTAAAGCGCCACAAAAGCCGCCGATTACTGCTGACAATCCGCCAGCTAATGCTGAAACTGCCGCATGCGTGCCCGCCAAAAAAAATGCCAATAATGCAACCGCAGATGTCGCTAACAATTGCCATTTGGCCATCTGCTTATAAATATCTGCGGTTTTCATATTGTCCATTTACCCACAACTTTTCGGCAAAACAACGTTATGCGTAATAACGTGAAGTCCGCGATTGTATTGTTTAATTAAGTTTAAGTCTAGCCATGCGGGCTAGATTTAGCGTAATTTTGCAACAACGTCATCCAACTGATCGAGGTTGGAATAACGTATTTTTAAAGTACCGGCGCCATTTTTTGCGGCATCAATAATCACTACAGCACCCAATGCCTGAGACAATTCTTCCTGCAATCGGACCACGTCTCTATCTTTTGACACGACTTTCGAAGGTGCGGATTTCGTCGCTAACAATCCTTTCACCAATTGCTCAGCATCACGGACAGACAAATTGTTCTGCACAATCTGCTCAGCAGCCATTAGTTGCTTAGCACCATCAAGCGACAACAAAGCACGGGCGTGACCCATGTCCAATTGCGATTGCATTAACATTTCCTGCACATTTGCATGAAGATTTTGTAAGCGTAAAAGATTGGTAACAGCACTTCTTGAA
>JBEIDM010000023.1:0-11787 GCA_040383445.1 Candidatus Methylopumilus sp.
ACGTAGAACTGAATTTTTTGTAGCTCATTTTCGATAGGTTTTGTCATGCATTGATCAACCTTTCAAGCTGGGAGATAAAGTCATCTCTGCTGATTTCTTTAGCGCCGAAGGAGCTAAGATGGCTGGTTTTCATTTGGCAGTCAATGAGTTCTATGCCAATACTTTCCAAATGTTGCACCATGTGCACAAAAGCGATTTTAGAGGCATCGGTTACGTGGTGAAACATGGATTCTCCATAAAACATATGGCCTAACTTTACACCATATAAGCCACCCACTAATTGGTTATCTATCCAAGTCTCTGCACTCATTGCTAAGCCTGCTTCCTGAAGCGCACAGTAGGCATCAATAATACTTTCTGTAATCCAAGTGCCATCTTGCCCTAATCGTTTTGTTGAAGCGCAATATTCCATTACTTTTCGAAAGCCAGTATTAAATCTAATTTCATAATCTTTTTTCTTGATTCGTTTAGATAATGATTTGGATATTTTTAATTGCTTAGGGACTAACACCATTCTAGGATTTGGGCTCCACCAAAGAACGGGTTCTCCGTCACTAAACCAGGGAAATATTCCTTGTTGATATGCACTGATTAATCGATGAATAGATAGGTCTCCACCAATGGCGAGTAAACCGTTGGGTTCTGTTAGTGCTTGGTTTAGAGGTGGAAAATCTTTATCTAAATCCAGAGCCGCAACGCGACCTTGGGGGAATTGGTAATAATCGCCTGTCATTGTTTGAGTTTAGGCTTTTAAATAAGCAAGTTCAAAAGCGTCCTTGGATTGTTCAACATTTTGAACAAGCTGTGATAAAAGCGCTGGTTTTTCATTGGAAGACGAATTTTTCACTTTGGTAGCAGGTGAAAATCGCGAAATCATTTGATTGAATAATTTGATCCACATGGATTTTATTTTATCTTGCTACGACAGGTATTCATATTACTTGTTTATTTTTTATGACTAAAGTCTTTTCTAGGACTTATTTGAGGATATCAAAATCAGCTTTAATAAAACAAAAGTCACGCGGATTATTCAGGCTGATTTCGGGTAAAATATGCTTTTTTACCATTTCATCGCTTAATCCATGCATCCAACCATGATTAGTTTACGCGGCAGCTCTGCGCTTTCTCCATTTAGACTTGAAAAAATTCTTGCGGCATTAAAAACAACAGCGCCTCAAATTAGCCACTTGCACGCTGATTTTTGGCATTTTGCTTGGAACGATGGTGATTTGAATGATGGTCAATTAGAGATGCTCTCTAAGATTTTGACTTACGGTCCAAAAATGGCTGAAGAGTTGCCTGTTGGTGAATTGTTTTTAGTGATTCCTCGTCCAGGTACGATTTCACCTTGGGCTTCGCGTGCGACTGACATTGCTAAACATTGCGGTTTGGCTCAGATGCAACGAATCGAACGTGGCATTGCTTATTATGCGCGCAAGCAAGATGGCCAACCTTTGACTGATTCAGAAAAGCTAGCGCTTAAGGCTGCGATTCATGATCGTATGACTGAGGCAGTATTTTCAAACATAGACGATGCAAGCAAGTTATATCATCAAGCTCAGCCAACACCTTTGAATTCAGTGGATATATTGAAGGGGGGTAAAGCTGCACTTAATCAAGCGAATCTTGATCTGGGATTGGCTTTGTCACCAGATGAAGTGGATTATTTACTAGAGAATTTTGTGCGTATTGGTCGTAATCCAACTGACGTTGAATTGATGATGTTTGCACAAGCGAATTCTGAGCATTGTCGTCACAAAATCTTTAATGCTGATTGGGTAGTCGATGACGTGCCACAAGCACAATCACTTTTTGGCATGATTCGTAATACTCACAAGCTCAACCCAGGCAGCACTGTGGTTGCCTATTCAGACAATGCTTCTATTGTTGCTGGTTCTGCTGGTATGAAAACAAAACGTTTTTATCCACAAGCCGATGGTGCTTATGGCTTCATTGAAGAAGAAATGCATTATTTGATGAAAGTTGAAACGCACAATCACCCAACAGCCATTTCTCCGTTTGCTGGCGCAGCTACAGGCGCTGGCGGTGAAATTCGTGATGAAGGTGCAACAGGTAGCGGGTCTAAGCCAAAGGCTGGCTTAACTGGTTTTTCAGTGTCTAATTTGAATATCCCTGGTTTTGAACAGCCATGGGAAGGCAATTACGGAAAACCTTCACGTACCGCTTCGCCTTTGCAAATTATGATAGATGGCCCATTGGGTGGCGCGGCTTATAACAATGAATTTGGTCGCCCTAATATTGCAGGTTACTTCCGAACTTTTGAATTGGAATCAGCTGGTGAGGTGCGTGGCTACCATAAGCCAATCATGTTGGCTGGTGGCGTAGGAAATATTTCAGCAAAGCATTCTAAAAAGAATCCTATACCGGCGGGTGCCTGCTTGATTCAGTTGGGCGGCCCAGCGATGTTAATTGGTCTAGGTGGTGGTGCTGCATCTAGTATGGATACAGGTTCAAATGCTGAGAATTTAGATTTTGACTCAGTGCAAAGAGGTAATCCAGAGCTTGAACGTCGCGCGCAAGAGGTGATTGACCGTTGTTGGCAGTTAGGCGACAAAAACCCAATTTTAAGTATTCATGATGTTGGTGCAGGTGGTATTTCAAATGCCTTCCCTGAGTTGGTTAATGATGCTGGCGTTGGTGCGGTATTCCAATTGAGAGATGTTCATAATGAAGAACCAGGAATGTCTCCGCGCGAACTTTGGAGCAATGAAGCGCAAGAACGTTATGTGATGGCAGTCTCAAAAGAAAACTTAGCGATATTTGCTGAGATTTGTGAGCGTGAACGTTGTCCTTTTGCTGTTGTGGGCGAGGCGACAGAAGAGCGTCACTTAACTGTGGCTGATGCGCACTTTGAAAATAAGCCAGTAGATATGGACTTGTCTGTTTTACTGGGTAAGCCCCCTAAAATGCTTCGTGATGTTAAACACGCTAAACGTAAGCTAGCCGGCTTTAATACTGAAGATATTAACTTAAAAGATGCTGCAGATCGTGTTCTAAGGCTGCCAGGTGTTGCCGATAAAACTTTCTTAATCACCATTGGCGATCGTTCTGTGACGGGTTTAATCGCTCGAGATCAAATGGTGGGTCCTTGGCAAATCCCTGTGGCCGACGTTGCGGTAACGCTTGCTGGCTATGAGACTTATCAAGGTGAGGCCTTTGCGATTGGTGAAAAAGCACCTTTAGCTTTAATTGATGCGCCAGCTTCAGGCCGCATGGCGATTGGCGAATCAATCACCAACATTGCTGCAAGTTTAATTAATGATATTGGTGACTTGAAATTATCCGCAAACTGGATGGCCCCAGCCGGTCACCCAGGTGAAGATGCAGCATTGTTTGATACTGTTAAAGCAGTGGGTATGGAGTTATGTCCTGCGCTAGGTATCAGCATTCCAGTTGGTAAAGATTCTATGTCTATGAAGACTGTATGGGATGAGTCTGGTGAGAAAAAAGCTGTGACATCACCAATTTCACTCGTTGTTACCGCTTTTGCTGCAACAACTGATGCACGTAAAACACTCACGCCACAATTAAGAACAGACTTAGGCGATACGAAACTGATCTTGATTGATTTGGGTGCAGGTAAAAACCGCATGGGCGGTTCAGCCTTGGCGCAAGTTTATGGTGCTGTAGGCAATCAAGCGCCAGATGTTGATGACACAGGTCGTTTAAAAAACTTCTTTGCTGCAATTCAACGTTTGAATGCAGACGGCAAATTGCTTGCTTATCATGACCGTTCAGATGGTGGTTTGTTTTCAACGCTTGTTGAAATGGCCTTTGCAGGACATTGTGGCTTAAATGTTAATCTTGATGGATTAGCTGGTGATGTTGCAAGCGTCCTGTATAACGAAGAATTAGGTGCTGTTGTTCAAGTGCGAGCAGCTGAAGCTGATGCAATAGCATCCAGCTTTAAACAAGTATTGCCAAATTGTATTCATATTATTGGTGACGTGACCGTTGGTAATGAAGTTGTGATTAAGCAAGCTGGTAAAGCAGCATTTGAAGCCTCTCGTGTTGATTTGCATCGTGCATGGTCTGAAACGACATACCAAATGCAAAAAATGCGTGATAACCCAGCATGTGCTCAGCAAGAATACGATCGTATCTTGGATAAATCAGATGCGGGCTTACATGCAAAACTAACATTCGATCCAAGCGAAAATATTGCGGCACCTTATATTGCTACTGGCGTTCGTCCTAAAATGGCAATCTTGCGCGAGCAAGGCGTGAATGGTCAAACTGAAATGGCTGCTGCTTTTGACCGCGCAGGATTCGCTACTTATGATGTTCATATGAGCGACATTATTAGTGGTCGTGTAAGCTTAAAAGCGTTTGCTGGTTTTGTAGCTTGCGGCGGTTTCTCATATGGCGATGTATTGGGCGCAGGTGAGGGCTGGGCGAAGTCTATTTTGTTTAACTCGCGTGCGAGAGATGAGTTTTCAGCATTCTTCCAACGTCAAGATTCTTTTTCTTTAGGTATCTGTAATGGTTGTCAGATGATGAGCAATTTACACAGTATTATACCTGGTGCAGAGCAATGGCCACATTTTGTCCGGAATAAATCCGAGCAGTTTGAGGCACGTTTTGCAATGGTGGAAGTGCAAGAGTCTCCATCACTATTCTTTTCAGGTATGGCTGGAAGCCGCATGCCTATTGCTGTTGCACATGGTGAAGGTTTTGCGGAATTTTCTTCACAATCTGCTGTCAATTCAGTTGTTGCTAATCATTTAGTGACAATGCGTTTTGTAGATAATGCTGGTGTTGCAACTGAACTTTATCCGTTTAATCCAAATGGATCAGTTCAAGGAATTACAGGATTAACTACTCAAGACGGGCGTTTTAGTATTATGATGCCTCACCCTGAACGTGTTTTCCGTACCGTACAAAACTCTTGGCATCCAGATGCATGGGGTGAAGATGGTGCATGGATTAGAATGTTTAGAAATGCAAGAAAGTTTATTAATTAAAAAGTAATTTGGAGAACACACATGAAGATGGTCAAAGCTTTAATGATGGTAATTGCATTGAGTATTCCTTTTGCAGCTTCTGCAATGGAAGGTGAACAACAAGTAAAGTATACGGAAGCGCTAAGAGACGGTAATGTTAAATTAGTCAAAAAAATGCTGGACTCTGGTGTTGATGTTAACGAGAAATTCTTTGCCTGGTCTGCAATACAGGTTGCTTCAAATAAAGGTCAGTTAGCAGTTGTTAAATTGCTAGTGCAAAAAGGTGCTGATGTGAATTATCAGCATCCAATGACAAAGATGACTGCATTTCATTTGGCTGCTTATGAGAACTTCCCTGAGTTAGTTAAGTTTTTAGCAGCAAATGGCGCTGATTTAGGCTTGAAATTACGCGGCGATGTTTCTATTGTAAGAGCGGTACGTGATGCGGGTAATCCAAAAATGGCTGAGTTGCTTCTCTCTCTTGGTGTGTCAGAAGATGGCTGTAAAGATGAAAAGTGCTTCTAATTTTAGATACATTTAGCTTTTAGGTATAACACTACCTTAATTGATATGAGCTCATGCTTTCAGAACATTAAATTTTTCTTGAAAGCATGGGCTTTTTTCATGTTTGCTATTCAGGTCAATGCGGAGCAAACAGTCCCACATATTCAAACACTCGCTGCTTCCTGTGCTGCTTGTCATGGTGTGCAAGGAAATAGCCTGGGTGGCACACCTGTGCTAGCCGGGTTAAATAAGCAATACTTTGTTAATCAGATGATTGCATTTCGTAAAAATGAGCGAGATTCTACCGTCATGCATAGGCATGCAAAAGGTTTAAATCTTGATGAAATTAACCAGCTTGCGGTTTATTTTTTTGAGCAAAAGCGGACTCCATCCATGATGCCACAAACTCAAAAGATGGATAGTAATCGTGACTATTAACCGTCGTGACTTTCTTAAATTCTCTGCTACATCTTTAGCAACATTACCTTTAATCTCATTTGCTGCTAGTAAGTCTAAACCTCATGTTGTTGTGATAGGTGGGGGCTATGCAGGGGCCGTTGCTGCAAAGTATTTGCGGTTATGGAGTCGTGGCAATGTTCAGGTGACGGTAATCGAACCCTATACACAATTCATTTCGTGTCCGTTAAGTAATTTAGTGTTGGGTGGGAGTAAAACCATTCATGATCTGACTTTTGGCTATGATGCAATTAAAAATAGCCATGGCATCAATTGGATTAAAGATGAAGTAACTGCTATTGATGCCGATGCACGATTAGTGAGAATGAAACGGGGGCAGCTAAGTTTTGATCGTGTAATCATAGCGCCGGGCATTGATTTTATGTATGAGCAACTGCCAATGTTGCAAAGTACAGAAGCTCAGCATGTCATTCCTCACGCATGGAAGGCAGGCCCGCAAACTGTTAATTTAAGACTTCAATTGGAAGCGATGGTAGATGGTGGTGTGTTCGTCATCAGTATCCCTAAAGCACCTTATCGATGTCCACCAGGCCCATACGAGCGTGTTTGTCAGGTGGCACACTATCTAAAGAGCACCAAGCCAGCATCTAAAATTATTGTCTTAGATGCAAACCCAGAAATCGTATCTAAAAAAGATTTGTTCACTAAAGTTTGGGCAGAGACCTATGCTGGAATGATTGATTACAGGCCGAATAGCTCACTTGTTGATGTTGATCTTAAGCGTAGGTCGGTTACAACTGAATTTGAAGCGCTGGGAGCCGATGTTTTGAATGTAATTCCACCGCAACGTGCCGGAAAAGTAGCACAGGTTGCTGGCGTTGCTAACGTCGATAAGCGCTGGTGTGAGGTCGACTTTTTAAGTTATGAATCTAGACTAATCCCTAATATTCACATTATTGGTGATTCGGTTTCTGCCGCCTTGCCTAAGTCTGCCCACATGGCGACTTCTCAAGCACGTATTTGCGCAAATGCGATCATTTCCTTATTTAATCAGGTTCAGCCTGATCCTGAGCCAGTCTTTGCCAATACTTGCTATAGCTTCATCAATGATAAAATGGCAATGCACGTTGCGAACGTTTATCGTTACGATGCGGTTAAAAAAATGATGATTCCCGCAGAGGGTGGTGGAGTTTCTGATTTTCCTTCAGAGCTTGAAGGCGACTATGCGCAAGCGTGGGCAAAAAATATATGGTCTGATGTACTGACTTGAAGTGTGTTAATTGAAGGTATTTGATATGTTGAAAATAGTAATAAATTTTTTGTTGGCTTTATTGCTTGTTCTTAGTGGAGCAACGCAAGCAAATGAGTCGGAAGTTAAAAAGGGCGGTGCCACCAAAATTGCAGTACACATTCAGGCTCAGGATTACACCCATCAAATTAGGTTATGGCAAAACTTTAGAGATTATTGGTATACCCAAGGACCTCTTTTGGAAAAAGAGGCGATTAGAGAATTGAAGCAAGAGTTTGGCGAAACTAATGCATTAATGTGTGATTCACGACCAATCGAATCTAATATATTAATTTGGTTGCGACCCCGCATGTTTTATAACCCTCAGCTTCAAAGATATTATGGAAAAGTTATTGCATCAGTTTATGCCGGGGATGGTAAGCCAGTTGCAACATATGTGGGTGAGGCACAAAAGCAAGGTCTTTTAGATATCTATCCAGATAGAGATTTGGCTTTGGTCTATCAATCATCAATGCAAGCGCTTATTAAAAAGATGAAAGCTGATACACAATTTCAAAATGCGATGAATAACAAAGCCTTTTTAAATCCTTGTGCCATCGTTAATCTTTTGCCTGAGCCAAAAATTCAATTTATGTCGTTTTAATTAAAGGTCAATTTATGAATACATTAAAAATTAATCAGGTTTTATCAGTTGTCTCGATTGCGTTAGTAATTTCACTATCTGCTCATGCAGATGATGTTAAAAAAGTGACAGGTTTAAAAATGCCTGAGTCAGTGATTGCTTCAAAAGATGGCAGAGTGTTTGTTTCAGAAATTGGTGAGTTTGGTAAGGATGGCGATGGTCAAATTACTGTCATTGAAAAGAATGGTGATGTGCGAATCTTTGCAAAAGGCTTGGACGATCCTAAAGGCTTGGCAATTTTTGGAAAAGATTTGTTTGTAGCTGATAACCATCGTGTGATTAAAGTGAACACAAAAGGCGAAACTCAGGTGTTTGCATCTGCGCAATCCTTTCCTGAGCAGCCTTTATTTTTAAATGATTTGGAAGCTGATAGTTTAGGTAATCTATACGTCAGTGATAGTGGCGATTTGAAAGGATCTGGTGGCGCCATTTATAAAATCAATAAACAAGGCAAGGTGAGCTTGGTCATTAACGGTAAGCAAGATGCGCGTGTTTTGGCTCCAAATGGCTTGCTCATGGGCAAAACTGAAAATTGCATCATGGTGGTTGATTTTGTTTCTGGCATTCTTTATCGCTTGGATATGAAGAAAAACACCTTGATTGAAGTTGCTAAAGGTTTTGGTGGCGGTGACGGTATTGTAAACAGCAAAAAAGACCAGTTTTATGTGAGCGATTGGAAGAATGGCAAAGTGTTTAGCGTTAAGCTAGAAAAAGGCGCTGTCGCCAATGCTGAGTTATTAAAAGATGGCTTTGCTGCTGCGGCTGATATTGCACCTAGCCAAGATAGTAAGTTCTTATTGGTGCCTGATATGAAAGCCGGTGAGTTGGTTTATATGCCAATCAAATAATAGAGTTTAAATAAAAAAAGGCCTGCAAATTGCAGGCCTTTTTTTATTGTATTAATTATTTCGTTGCAGGGAGTACGGTAATAGATTCAATGGTGACTGTTTGCACGGGTACATCTCCACCATCTGTTGGAAGTTTTGAAATGCGCTCAACAACATCCATTCCTTTAATGACCTTACCAAATACGGTGTAGCCCCAGCCACGGTCTGACTTTTCAGTGTGGTTTAGAAAAGTGTTATTGGCCACATTGATAAAGAATTGAGACGATGCAGAATGTGGGTCATTTGTTCTTGCCATTGCAATCGTGCCTAATGTATTGGTTAGGCCATTGTTAGCTTCATTTTTAATAGGTGCACGAGCTGTTTTTTCATTAAGGTTTTTATCTAAGCCGCCACCTTGAATCATAAAGCCTGAAATTACACGATGAAAAATGGTGCCTGTGTAAAAACCATCATTAGCGTACTGCACAAAATTTTCGACAGTTTTTGGGGCTTTATCGCTATTAAGTTCAACAATAATGACACCTTTGTTTGTTTTGATTTCAAGAGTTGGCTGCGCCCAAGCAGATGCACTTAAAAATGTGCTGGCGATGGTAATGCTAAGTAAGAATTTTTTGATTTGCATGTTTTAGCTTTCTATAAAGTTGAGTTTCAAAATTAACTTGTCGTGAATAAGTTGGCGATACCATCTAAGCCCATATGATTAATTGCGTAGCTTGCTTGCTCTTGAACAATTGGTTTTGCATGGTAGGCAATGCCCGCACTTGCTGCCTGCATCATTGTGAGGTCGTTAGCACCATCGCCAATTGCAATTGCTTGAGCTGTGCTAATACCTAAATCTTTACATTTACTCACTAAAAAATCTGCCTTGGCTTGTGCATCAACGATATCACCTAAAACTCGACCGGTCAGTTTTCCATTAATAATTTCTAGCGTGTTTGATTCTGTGTAATCTAAGTCTAATAGGGCTTGTACGCGATGCGCGAAGAACTCAAAACCACCAGAAACTAATAAGGTTTTAATCCCATTGGCTTTACATGCATCTATCCAAGTTTTTGCGCCTGGGTTTAGTTGCAGTCTTTCATCTACCACTCTTTGTAAGGCTGATTCTTCTAAGCCGTTTAATAAAGCAACACGCCTTGTCAGACTTTCTTTAAATTCAATTTCTCCACGCATTGCACTTTCTGTAATAGCTGCCACTTGTGGTTTTAGCCCGTACATATCGGCAATTTCATCAATGCATTCGATATTGATAAGTGTGGAGTCCATGTCCATCACAGCGAGCTTAATATTTTGCAGGCGTTGATTATCAGCAACATAAGCACAGTCTATTTTTTGTTCCGCGCAAAACGCTTTTACTGCTACTGAGGGTTCATTTTGATTTGGTAGGTAGTAGGCATGCTCTGCAATTTGAATAAATTGCGCACCATGCACTGCCTTGCTAATTTGGTGTATGTGCATCAGATGATGCAATTGTATTGGTGAACCTTGAACAACTAAGCGCATAGGAGGTGACTTAAAAAATTAACTAATATGAATATTATACATCGGGAGAAGCCGCTATTTAAAACGTCATTCACATTCAGTGGGGTGGCGCGCGGACGTGATTTGCGCGAGAATGTCACATTGATCATTTGCTTAGATTTTTTATCATGAATTTGCACGAATTTCAGGCCAAACAACTATTACAACGCTACGGCCTAGCGGTACCTGTTGGACAAGTTGTCCAGTCTGCGGAAGTTGCAGCAGCAGCAACGAAAGAGATTGCTGGAGATGCTTGGGTCATTAAGGCGCAAGTCCATGCTGGCGGCCGTGGTAAATCTGGTGGTGTGAAGATTGTTAAATCAGCAAGTGAAGCAAAATCTGTTGCTAACAATTTACTAGGTAAGCATCTAGTTACTTACCAAAATGCGCCTGATGGACAGCCAGTTCATCAGTTATTGGTTGAGCAAACTTTGCCGATTGCACGTGAATTATATTTATCCATCTTAGTTGATCGTACCTTAGAGCGTGTTGTGATGGTTGCTTCTAGCGCTGGTGGAATGGATATTGAAGAAGTTGCTGCGACGATGCCAGAGAAAATCCTCCAAGAGGTTTGTGATCCGTTGAATGGCTTGGTTGACTATCAAGCACGTAATCTTGCTTTTGCACTCAACCTTGTTGGTGAACAGATTGCTGTTTTTACTAAATTAGCAAAAGGGCTATACAAATTATTTAAAGAGAATGATTTGGCACTTTTGGAAATTAATCCTTTAGTCGTGACTACCGATGGTAAGTTATTTGCACTAGATTGTAAGATGAGTGTTGATGACAACGCCTTGTATCGTCAAAAGTTACTCGCTGAACAACGTGATTGGAGTCAGGATGATGCTAAAGAGGCTGAAGCACATCATGCTGGACTCAATTACATTGCTTTAAATGGCAATATTGGTTGTATGGTGAATGGTGCTGGTTTGGCTATGGCAACCATGGATTTGATTAAACTGCACGGTGGTGCGCCAGCTAACTTCTTGGATGTAGGTGGCGGTGCTACTGCAGAAACAGTATCTAAAGCATTTAAAATCATTTTGGCAGATCAAAACGTACAGGCCATTTTGGTTAATATTTTTGGCGGCATTATGCGGTGCGACATTATTGCGGAAGGTATTATTACTGCAGTTACAGAGGTGGGTATTAAAATCCCCGTTGTTGTGCGTTTAGAAGGCACTAACGTGGAATTAGGTCGCAAGATGTTAAGTGAAAGTGGCCTTTCAATAATTTCTGCTGCTGGTCTTACCGATGCGGCTAAACAAGCTGTTGCTGCTGTGAGTGTGTAAGGTTAAATATGAGCATATTAGTTAATAAAAATACAAAAGTTCTATGCCAAGGTTTTACTGGTAAACAAGGCACATTCCATTCTGAACAAGCAATTGCTTATGGTACAAAAATGGTGGGCGGTGTAACACCAGGTAAGGGTGGCCAAACGCATTTAGATTTACCAGTTTTTAATACGATGCGTGATGCTGTTAGTGCCACTGGCGCGCATGCCTCTGTGATTTATGTTCCACCACCATTTGCAGCAGACTCGATTTTGGAAGCTTGTGATGCTGGCATAGCTTTGATTGTCTGTATTACTGAAGGTATTCC
>JBEIDM010000024.1:0-11613 GCA_040383445.1 Candidatus Methylopumilus sp.
AAACATTTAAATCTGAGCTTAACTGAACAACAGCAGGCTGTTCTAAACAAAACCTTTACTTTGCTTAATGAAAACATTCTTGCTCAATCTAAAGTGTATGTGCATCGTGATTATCATTCCCGTAATTTGATGGTGCAGTCAGCATCTCATGATCTCGGAGTGTTGGATTTTCAAGATGCTGTTTATGGCCCTATTACCTATGATTTGGTGTCTTTGCTTAAAGATGCTTATATTAGTTGGGACGAGGACCAGATTCTGGATTGGGCGGTACGTTATTGGCAGTCTGCAAAAAAAGCTGGTTTGCCAGTTCCTGATGATGTGGCTGATTTTTATCGTGATTTTGAATGGATGGGAGCTCAGCGACATATTAAAGTATTAGGTATCTTTGCCAGACTTTATCACCGTGATGGTAAAGATGGCTACCTCAAAGATATGCCATTGGTCATGGATTATTTACGTCGAGTGTGTGATCGTTATATTGAGCTTAAGCCTATGCTGCGTTTATTAGATCAGCTCGCTGGGGTTGAATTGAAAGCGGGATACACATTTTAATGAAAGCCATGATACTTGCGGCTGGTCGAGGAGAGCGTATGCGTCCATTGACCGATCATACGCCTAAGCCTTTATTGCTGGTCGGAGGTAAGCCGCTTATTGTTTGGCATATTGAACGCTTAGCGAAGGCTGGATTTAAAGAAATTGTGATTAATCATGCACATCTTGGCAGTCAAATTGAGTCGATGTTGAAAGATGGCAGTCTATGGGGTGTTAGCATTCAATATAGCCCAGAAGCTAGCGCTTTAGAGACCGCTGGAGGCATTGCTAATGCTTTGCCATTGATAGGATCTGATCCATTTTTGGTTGTGAATGGTGATGTTTTTACTGAGATTGATTTTGCTAGTCTTGTTTTAAATGCTGATGATTTAGCACATTTAGTCATGGTTGATAATCCGCCACAGCATCCTCAGGGAGATTTTGCTTTAATTGGAGATCGGCTGATTTCTGATGGAGTTTCTAAACTCACATTCTCTGGGGTTGGTGTATATCATCCAAATTTATTTGTGAGTGTGAAGCCTGGTGAGGCCGCTAAATTAGCCCCTCTTCTCAAAGACGCTATGAATAAAGGCTTGGTGACTGGGCAGTATCATCAAGGTTTATGGCATGACATTGGTACGCCAGAAAGATTGAATGCTTTGGATAAGCAACTTTCTTAAGTTATAAGACTCTCTCAATCATATAAAACAATTTTTTGAATATGACAATCAATATTAATGAATTCAGTAAGCGTCGTTATCAGTTGATGACTGAAATGGTCGAAGGCGTTGCTATCGTTCCAACTTCCCCAGAGCTCATACGTAATCGAGATAGTCACTATCCATTTCGATTTGATAGTTATTTTTATTATCTTTCGGGCTTTAAGGAGCCTGAGTCAGTTCTATTTCTAATTGCTGGCCCACAAGCTAAAACGATTTTGTTTTGTAGAGATAAGGACATGGAGCGAGAAATTTGGGATGGCTTTCGTTATGGTCCAGCTGCTGCAGTCAGTGAGTTTGGTATTGATGCGGCATATTCAATGAGTCAGCTTGATGAAATTGCGCCCCAATTAATGGCTAATCAATCTAAACTTTTTTATAGCTTAGGCGCTGACGCTGCGTGGGATGCTCGTGTGACTGGCTGGATTAATCAGCTTCGCTCGCAAGCAAGAACAGGCGTTAGTGTGCCAGACAGCATTGTCGATGTGCGTAAATTGTTAGATGAAATGCGCTTGTATAAATCAGAAGCTGAAGTGGCAGTGATGCGACGCTCTGCAAATATTGCATCAGCTGCCCATCAGCGTGCGATGCAATTCACTCGCCCTGGCATGATGGAGTATGAAATTGAATCTGAGTTTTTACATGAGTTTTATCGTCATGGTTCCCAAGCGCCTGCTTACACAAGCATTGTAGCGGGCGGTGCTAACGCTTGTACGCTGCACTATAACGCTAATAACGCAAAATTGCTTGATGGCGACTTGCTATTAATTGATGCTGGCTGTGAGTTAGATGGATACGCTTCTGACATTACGCGTACTTTTCCTGTGAATGGCAAATTCAGTGCGCCTCAAAAAGATCTCTACGAGTTGGTCTTGGCTTCGCAAGCGGCTGCAATTAGTAAAGTTGCCCCAAATAATCACTGGAATTCACCTCATGAAGCTGCTTTAGATGTGTTGGTTCGTGGCTTTATTGATTTGGGTTTGTGTAAAGGCAGTCATGATGAAGTTCTAGAAAAAGGTAGCTATCGCCAGTTTTACATGCACCGTACAGGACATTGGCTGGGCTTGGATGTGCACGACGCTGGAGATTATAAGGATCAGCAGGGTGAGTGGCGTATGTTAGAGCCTGGAATGACGCTGACTGTTGAGCCAGGTTGTTATGTGCGTCCTGCCGAGAATGTACCGGAGCATTTCTGGAATATAGGCATACGTATCGAGGATGATGTTTTAGTGACGCCTGAAGGTTGTGAAGTGTTAACTTCAGCTGCTGTGAAGTCAGTGGCCGATATTGAAAGTTTGATGAAACAATGAGTCTGGTTTCGATGGAGTCTGTCCTTATTGTTGGGGGCGGTCCAGTTGGATCAACCTTGGCTTTAACCTTGCAGGAAAAAGGTGTCCCAGTCACCATGTTAGAGACTCGCGCAAAGGGATCCGCTTATCAAGATCAACGTGCTTTGGCACTTTCCTATGGTAGTCGTCGAATATTAGAGCAGCTTGGTGTTTGGCAAAAATTAGATTCTAAAGTGACACCAATTAATAAAATTCATATTTCTCAGCGAGGCAGTATCGGTCGCAGTTTGTTAAAAGCGGAAGACCACGATTTGCCGGCGTTGGGTTATGTAATGTCTTATGGGGTTCTTACTCAAGCGTTGGACGAAAAACTTGCGGAGTTCTCTGGTGCTAGGGTTATTTACGAGGCTGAGGCTAAGCATATTGAGCCTGCGATAGAAAACGCATCAGTCACTTTTAATCACCAATCTCAGGTTCAGCGGATGGCAAGTAAATTGGTGGTCTTAGCTGATGGCGGCCGCAGTCTTGGCGATATTCCAGGGATGGTACGTGAAACTAAAGTTTATGGTCATGATGCGCTGGTGAGTAAAGTGCAGTGTGAATTGTCACATGATAATGTTGCTTATGAGCGCTTTACTCCGATGGGACCGTTAGCACTATTGCCAAACGGCGAACGTGATTTTTCATTGGTATGGACAGGAAATCAAGCTCAAGTCGCTGAAATCATGCACTTAGATGACGCGACGTTTTTAAGTCGTCTTCATGAGCATTTTGGTGATCGTGTTGGAAGGTTTGTGGGCGTAGAGAAGCGGCTAACTTTTCCATTAAAGCTTTCTTATTTAAATCCTGTAACAGCGGCGCATTTGGTGGTCATAGGCAATGCTGCTCAGACTATGCATCCCGTTGCAGGGCAAGGTTTTAATGTGGGTTTACGCGATGCTTATGAACTAGCAAACACGATTGCTGATACTAAGCCTGCTGATTGGGGCGAAGCGTCCATGCTCGAGGTCTATCAAAAAGGCCGCAAGAATGATACTAAGCGCGGTTTAATGTTTACTGATTTTTTAGTTAATTTGTTTTCAAACGATGTTGCTGGCATCTCCGGCATGCGAGGTTTGGGTTTGGGTTTGTTTGATTTGTTGGGTCCATTCAAATCTCGGGTTGTTAATAAAATGAGTTTCGGCAGTCGCGGCTAATGGCTTTGCAATCTAAATATTATGATGTTGTCGTTATTGGTGCAGCTTTGGTTGGCGCTTCGGCTGCAGTTGGCCTCGCTAAGCAAGGACTTAGAGTAGCGCTTGTTGATATAAAAGCGCCTGCATCTGCAAGTGCTGATCCAGCAGTTTGGGATAGTCGTATTTATGCAATTAGTCCAGGCAATATTGATTGGCTCGGCCAAATAGGTGCTTGGAAACATATTAATCAAGCCCGAGTAACGTCTATTGATGGAATGCATGTATGGGCTGATGCTAACTCATTGCCTTTGATTTTTGATGCGTCAGATGCCTATGTGGAAAACCTTGGTGTGATTCTAGAAAATAGGTGTTTAAATCAAGCCTTGTGGGATGAATTAGAAACATTAGATGTTGATGTAATGCTAAATGCGCAGTGTGCGGCTATTGATTTTGGTATTGAATCTGCAGACATCCGTATGACAAATGGATCCTCCTTGAGTGCTCAGTTGATTGTTGCAGCCGATGGTGGAAACTCTTGGGTCCGTTCTCAAGGGGCTCTGGGTGTGCAAAATAAAGTATATGAACATGTTGGGGTTGTAGCTAATTTCGAAGTTGAATTGCCACATCAAAATGTGGCACGACAATGGTTCGTTGAAGATGGAATCTTGGCTTGGTTACCATTACCTGGCAATCGTATTTCTATGGTTTGGTCGACAAAAGATGCTCAACATTTGATGCAATTAAGTTCAGAAGATTTATGCCAGTCAGTTGGTCAAGCTGGTGGCTTTAGATTGGGGGCGATGAAATTGATTACCCCGCCTGCTGCATTTCCCTTAGTAAAGCAAAGTGCGAGTTCAATGATTGCAAATCGTTTAGTTTTGGTTGGTGATGCGGCTCATCAAGTTCATCCTATGGCTGGGCAGGGTGTGAATTTAGGTTTTAGGGATGTGGTTGAATTACTCAATGTATTATCTGATCGTCATCCTTTGGCCGATATTGGCGATCGTTTTTTGCTGCGTCGATATGAGCGTGCACGAAAAAAGGATGTTCTAGCAATTAAGGGACTTACGCATGGATTGTATGGAGTGTTTGATAGTAAGCATGTTTTAGTGAAAACGCTAAGAGAGTGGGGCTTGGCTTTACCAAATCAGTTGCCTGAATTTAAAAAGCAATTAATGAAATACGCCCTGATTTAGGGAATTAAATTTAATTATTAGGTTTTAGGAAATTATATGTTCAGAAAATTATCATTGGCTCTCGCGTTAATCACCTTTAGTTTGGGGGCATGCGCAGATGAGACTTCACTGCGAAAATTAATCGAAGTTGCATATCCAAAGATGAACGTGGAAAGTGTGACTAAGACCAACCATGCTGGCTTGTATGAGGTTTATATGGGCGGTCAAATTATCTACACTGATGAAAAATTCACTTTTTTAATTGCTGAAGGTCGTATGGTAGACACTAGAAGCAAGCGTGATATTACTTCAGATCGTTTAGCCGATTTAAGCAAAATAGATTTTTCTAGCTTGCCATTAGATCAGGCAATTAAAGTTGTCAAAGGCAACGGCAATAAAAAAATAGCGGTATTTTCTGATCCTGATTGTCCATTTTGTAAGCGTTTGGAACAAAATGAACTAAGTGCAATTAATGATGTGACGATCTATACATTTTTATTGCCTTTAGATCAGCTGCATCCAGATGCGGCTAATAAATCTAAGGCTATTTGGTGCAGTTCTGATAAATCTAAGGCTTGGAATGATTGGGTTTTAAATAGCCAATTACCTAAGAAAATAAATAATTGTGATACGCCATTGGAGAAGAATTCTGCATTAGCTAAAAAGCTTGGTGTTGCAAGTACACCAACTTTATTTTTTGTTGATGGAAAACGTATGCTGGGCGCTTATCCAGCTGCCGAAATTGAAAAAGCGCTATTGCCCAGTAAAAAGTAAGTAATTTAGATCAAATAAAAACGGCTTTAAGGTCATCCTTAAAGCCGTTTTTATTTGAGCCTTTATTTCTTATTGCACAGATTTACATTTGACTGATAATTTCATCGCCAAATCGTGCGCTGCCTACTTGAGTTGCTCCATCCATTTGAGATGAGAAGTCATGCGTTACGCGTTTTGCACTAATGGCTTTCCCTACGCCTTTTAACACTAAATCAGCAGCCTCTGTCCAGCCTAGGTGACGAAGCATCATTTCAGCTGAAAGAATAATTGAGCTTGGGTTTGCAATATCTTTACCAGCAATTTTAGGCGCTGTGCCGTGCGTGGCTTCAAACATTGCAACAGTGTCAGATAGATTAGCGCCTGGCGCAATGCCAATCCCACCCACTTGTGCTGCAAGTGCATCAGACATATAGTCGCCATTCAAATTCAGTGCGGCAACAACATCGTAATCACTAGGGTGCAGCAAAATTTCTTGCAAGAATGCATCTGCGATGCAGTCTTTAATAATAATGCCGTTAGGCAGCTTGCACCATGGGCCGCCATCAATCTCTACTGCGCCAAATTCTTGCTTGGCGATTTCATAGCCCCAATCTCTAAAGCCACCTTCGGTGAACTTCATGATATTGCCTTTGTGGGTAATAGTGACAGACTTACGATTGTTGTCGATGGCGTATTGAATTGCTTTACGGATTAAACGTTTGCTACCATCAACAGAAACTGGCTTGATGCCAATTGCTGAAGATTCTGGGAAGCGAATTTTTTTTCGCATTCCCATGTCACTTAAAAATGCGATGACTTTTTCAGCTTCTGGCGTACCTGCCGCCCATTCAATCCCAGCGTAAATGTCTTCTGTATTTTCACGGAAAATCACCATGTCAGTTTTTTCAGGATGTTTAACTGGGCTAGGCACGCCTGTGAAGTATTGAATTGGGCGTAAGCAAACGTACAAATCTAGTTCTTGTCTTAACGTAACATTTAATGAGCGGATGCCGCCGCCAACAGGCGTTGTTAAAGGTCCTTTGATTGAAATGACATAGTCACGCACTGCTTTCATTGTCTCTTCTGGCAGCCAAGTGTCTTTGTCATAAACTTTGGTTGCTTTTTCGCCAGCATAAACTTCCATCCATGCAATTTTTCTTTCGCCGCCATAAGCTTTCGTTACTGCAGCATCAACAACTTTCTGCATTGGGGGTGTGATGTCTATACCAATGCCATCACCTTCAATAAATGGGATAATAGGTTGGTCTGGAACATTCAGCGTGTTGTCAGGATTAACGGTGATTTTCTGACCAAAGTTTGGAACTGTGATTTTGGATGACATGCTTGATAAATCCTATTTAGTAAAACTTATGTGTTAAAACTTAAAAAATTGAGTGCTATGTTAATTCTGTTCAATAAGCCTTATGGTGTCGTGTGTCAATTTAGTGCCCACGAAAATCACCAAACATTAGCTGACTATATCGCTATTCCAAATGTCTATGCGGCAGGCCGCCTAGATACAGATAGCGAAGGCTTGCTTATTTTAACCGATGACGGCGCACTACAACATCGTCTTTCGCATCCCAAGCACAAAGAAATCAAAACTTATTGGGTGCAAGTCGAAGGTGCTCCTTCTGAAGAAGATTTGATGCCACTTTTAACTGGAGTGGATTTGGGTGATTTTGTGACCGCCCCTGCGGAAGTAAAAATTATCGAAGAGCCCGCTCAATTGTGGCCGCGCAATCCTCCAATTAGGGATCGCAAAGCAATACCAACAACATGGTTGGAAATTAAGATTTCTGAAGGTAAGAACCGCCAAGTGCGACGCATGACTGCTAAGGTTGGCTTTCCCACTTTGCGTTTGATTCGCTACGCAATAGGTCAGCATTGTCTTGATGATTTGCCTTTGGGCGCTTGGCAGAAAGTTTAATTTTTTAGTGATATTCCAAGAAACTACCTTTTGCTGAATTGCACCAAATACGGGCTTAAACGCTTATTTATTGCTTATGGTAAACTTAAGCCTATTCATTTAAACGAATTAAGAGAATTTCATGTCTGGTAATACCATTGGTACATTGTTTACGCTGACCTCTTTTGGCGAATCTCACGGCGCTGCTATTGGCGGTGTGGTAGATGGTTGCCCTCCAGGGTTGGAGCTGTCTGCTGAAGATTTGCAGGTGGATTTGGATAGACGTAAGCCGGGTACGTCACGACATGTAACACAACGTAGTGAAGCCGACAGTGTGGAGATTCTTTCTGGTGTGTTTGAAGGCAAAACAACCGGCGCTCCTATTGGATTGCTGATTCGTAACACAGACCAACGCAGTCAAGACTACAGCAAAATTATGGACACCTTCCGTCCAGGTCATGCAGATTACACTTACACACAAAAATATGGCATTCGCGATTATCGAGGCGGTGGCCGTTCTAGTGCCCGCGAAACTGCTGTTCGCGTTGCTGCTGGCGCTATCGCTAAAAAGTGGTTGAAACAGCGTTTTGGCGTAACTATTCGCGCTTATTTGAGTCAACTTGGCGAACTTAATATTCCTTTCGCAAGTTGGGATGATTTGGAGCATCCAGACAATAAAATTTTCACGCCAAATATGGCGATGATGCCTGAACTAGAAGCTTATCTAGACAATGTTCGTGCTGAGCGTGATTCAGTTGGGGCAAAAATTACTGTCATTGCTGAAGGTGTGCCAGTAGGTTGGGGCGAGCCTATCTTTGATCGTTTAGATGCAGAAATTGCTTATGCCATGATGGGCATAAATGCCGTGAAAGGTATCGAGATTGGGGCTGGTTTCGAATCTATTGCACAGCGTGGTAGTGTACATAGTGATGAGCTGACACCTAATGGCTTTGCGACTAATCATGCCGGCGGTATTTTGGGTGGTATTTCTAGTGGTCAAGATATTCATGTGAATGTCGCTTTCAAGCCAACTTCAAGCATTCCTCAAGAGCGTAATTCTATTGATAAAAATGGTCGCTCAGTCTTAATGAAAACTACTGGTCGTCATGATCCATGTGTTGGGATTCGGGCTACACCTATCGTTGAGGCGATGTTGGCGTTGGTGTTGATTGATCATGCACTTCGTAATCGTGCACAAAATGCTGATGTAAATTCAGGTCTTAACAGTATTTAATCCAATTCTATAGGCCTGATATGCAACTCCCTTATTGGCGCCTTTCCGCTTTTTATTTCGTATACTTTGCATTTGTAGGGGCCTTTACGCCGTATTGGACTCTATATTTGCAGTCACTGGCTTTTTCAGCCTTTCAAATCGCCGCATTGATGTCTCTCTTTCAGGTGGCCCGCATTTTTGCCCCTAGTTTGTGGGGGTGGTTGGCAGATCACCTAGGGCATCGTGTAAAAATTATTCAATGGTTAGCTGTACTCAGCACAGTTTCATATTTAGGTGTGTTTGCTGGTGAGAGCTACTCTTGGATGTTTGCGGTGATGTTGCTCTTGAGTTTTTTCTGGAGCGCATCGCTTCCTTTGATTGAAACCGTTACTTTAGGACACTTGGGGGATCAGTTTGATCGTTATGGCCACATTCGTATGTGGGGATCTATTGGTTTTATTCTAGCCGTGATTGGCTTAGGTTATTTGCTCGATTACTTTTCTATTCGTATTTTGTTGTGGTTCGTATTTGCGATGATGTTAGGAGTGTTAATTTTCTCACGGAATATTCCTGAGCCTAAAATTATGCCTCATCATACGGACGATAGTTCTATCTGGACGATTATGCGCCAGCCTGAAGTGTTAGCTTTATTGGCTGCTTGTTTTATGATGGCTGCGGCACATGGTGTTTACTATACTTTTTATTCGATTTACCTTGTAGATCATGGATATAGCAAAGGTCAAGTTGGTTGGCTTTGGGCACTAGGGGTCATTTGTGAGATTTTGATTTTCCTATGGATGCCAAAACTGACTAAATTGTTTGGTTTAAAACGCATTCTGGTAATGAGTTTATTTATTGCGTTCGTTCGTTTTAATTTAATTGGTTGGGCTGTGGATTGGTGGTGGATTGTTTTATTTGCACAAATTTTACATGCGGCGACTTTCGGCTCTTATCATGCTTCTGCTGTTGCGCTTACGCATCGATACTTCAAAGGCAAGCATCAGTCTAAAGGTCAGGGCTTATATACAGGGGTTTCTTATGGGATGGGAGGCACTTTTGGCGGTTTGGTGAGTGGCTATGCCTGGGAAAGCTTTGGCTCGAGCTGGACGTTTGGTTTGTCGGGAGCATTTGCTTTAATTGGATGCGTTTTGTTTATTTGGATGACGCCAAAGAAAATCTAGGCAATAAAAAAGCAGCTTATAAGCTGCCTTTTTTATGATTTGAACGAATTAAATACGTTTGTCTTTTTCGATAAGTGCATAAGCAGAGTGGTTGTGAATAGACTCAAAGTTCTCTGATTCGACCACAAATTTTACAATTCTTGGTTCATCGTTTAGCACAGCAGCTACATCACGCACCATGTCTTCAACAAACTTAGGGTTGTCATAAGCACGTTCTGTGACAAATTTTTCATCAGGGCGTTTTAATAAGCCATAAAGCTCACAAGAGGCCTGTTCTTCAACCATGCGGATAATTTCTTCTACCCAAATGAAGTCGTTAATGAGCGCTGTAACAGTGACATGTGAGCGTTGGTTATGTGCACCATAGTCTGAGATTTTTTTGGAGCAAGGACATAAGCTGGTCACAGGAACTAGGACTTTAACGGTGATATCAAATTTACCTTGTTTGATTTCACCGATGAAAGTAACTTCATAGTCGAGCAAGCTTTTTACCCCAGATACTGGTGCTGATTTATTGATGAAGTAAGGAAAAGTCATTTGTACGTAGCCTGATTCAGCTTCTAGACGCTTTACCATTTCACGAAGTATCGTTTCAAAAGACTCAATTGAAATCTCTCGCTCATTCATGTTGAGAATTTCAACAAAGCGCGACATGTGGGTACCCTTGAAGTTATGGGGTAAATGCACATACATATCGAATAGTGCAACCGTATGCTGCACACCACCTGTTTTATCTTTCACCTTAACTGGATGGCGAATAGACTTAATTCCCACTTTGTCGATGGCAAGATGTCTAACATCAGGCGTATTTTGTACGTCTTCGATTGCAGAATTGTTGGTTTTGCTCATGGCGATCCTGAAAATAATTTGCTTGGTAAACGATCGATAATACTTGAGTATATCACTAGGTTAATTGTTTCTCAATTGCGGCTTTGATTCCTTTAGCATCTAGACCACATTCAGCGAGCATGGTTTCATGTATCCCGTGTTCAATAAATGTGTCTGGTAACCCAAGGCATAAGACATTGTTATTTTTCCGCATAGCTTGTAAAGCTTCTATAACTGCGGCACCTGCTCCACCCATCACAGCATTTTCTTCCACAGTGACAATCAAATCATGGCTATTTGCTATCTGCATGACGAGATCCACATCTAATGGTTTTACGAATCGCATATTTGCAACAGTTGCATCAAGCTCTTCGGCTGCGGCTAGAGATGGTGTAAGCATGCTACCAAAAGCAAGAATAGCGATTTTTTTACCCTGGCGACGAATCTCGCCTTTGCCAATTTTTATGCTGATTAAATCCTGTTTAATTTCAGTACCTGGACCACCCCCTCGAGGGTAGCGAACAGCGCTAGGGCCATTGAATTGATATGCTGTCGTCAGCATTTGGCGACATTCATTTTCATCGCTAGGCGCCATAACTATCATGTTAGGAATGCAACGCAAATAACTTAAGTCAAAACTACCCGCATGTGTGGGTCCATCTGCACCGACTAGACCTGCACGATCAATAGCAAAAACGACAGGTAAATTCTGTAACGCAATATCATGAATCAGTTGATCGTAAGCGCGTTGCAAAAAAGTTGAATATATAGCAACAACAGGCTTTAATCCTTCACATGCTAAACCTGCGGCAAAGGTTAGTGCATGCTGCTCTGCAATAC